>JAYRPK010000001.1:0-6776 GCA_041911195.1 Novosphingobium sp.
CGGGTCGGTGGCGGTGGGGCCGGGGGCAGTCAGCGCCATTCCCGGCGGGCTACCGCCCCAGACGTACACCGCGGTGAGCGACCCCAGGACGAGCAAGGCTAGCAGCACCACCAGGCGATCCGCCGGTCTGGCTCTGCGGCGGCGGCGATAGCCCCTGCTGGCGCGCACTGCCCCTTTCCGGCGCAGGAGCACTGCCCTGAACGGTGTGCGGAAGGAATCGCCGGCCATTGCACGATTGTGCGCACTGCAAGGTTATGAAGGCCCTAATGGCGCGGGGCACCGGGCGGGGTTACGGTGGCACTGTACCTGACCCCCAATCTCCCACCTTCACCAAATCCCAACCCTGCCCCGCTAATCCCGCCCGCATGATGGCCCTCGCTTCCCCGCTGCTCACCCCGGCCAACATCTCCACCGGCCTGATCGCGCTGAACTTCCTCACCTTCGCTTCGTTCGGCCTCGACAAGATGCAGGCAGAGAACGGGTATCGACGGACGCGGGAATCGACCTTGCTGTGGCTCGCGCTGCTGGGCGGCACGCCGGGCGCCTATTCCGGCCGCGCCCTGTTTCGCCACAAGACGCGCAAGCAACCCTTCTCGCGCCAGCTCCACTCGATCGCCGTGCTGCAAATGCTCGGCCTTGGCGCGGCGGCGGGCTGGGCGCTGGGCGGCTGACACTAGCTCAACCTCAATCCCAGCGATCCCTGCGGCCTCCGCGCGAACCCATAACTCCCGCCCGATCGGTTTCGCGCAAAGGCGCAAAGGCGCGAAGGGGCCTCGCCTCCCCTCAGTCCGGGTTCGCCGCCGCCAGCAGCGCCATTTCGGCGACCACTTTGGCGGTGTCGGCATATTGCACGAAGCTTTTCACCTTGTTCGCGCCATCGAATTCGAAAAGGTCATAGAGCCGCGTTTCGAAGGCCGGATTGCCAGCGAAGGCGACAGTGACGCGGGTGAGGACGCTGGCCCGGTCGCCATCGACCAGCGAGACCAGCCGTTCCGGCTCGCGCATCTCGATCAGCGCGATCAGTCCCGAGACCGCAGCGACGGCCTCGGCCGGAATGCTTGCGGGAAACCCCGCGATCAGGCTGGGGTCACCGGCGAATTCGAATGTCGCGCCCTGGGCGAAGCATTGCGCCAGTGCCGCGACATCGCCCTTGCACCTGGCCCGGTACAGCGCGTCGATCGTCGCAAGTTTGGCTTCACGGTCCATCTATCTGCTCCCCTTGGTGTCCCGCCAGCAGGCTGCCCGCAAAACGGCGCGAGGGGAAGCGCTATTCGCGCGGGCCCCGCCAGCCCACCACCCGTTCAGAACGCCAGCGCCGCCGCCAGCGCCAGGCAGGCGAGGAACGCGCCGCCCAGGAACGCGTACATCACGTACCACCAGCAGCCGCGCGGCGGGCGGGCGAGATCGGGGCGGCCGGGGGGATGGCTGAGCTCCACCATTGTGCCCAGCGGCGGCTTCGGCTCGCCGGCCGTGGCGACGGGATCGACGATCGTCTGCGGCCCCGCCTCGCTCTCGAACTCATAGATCGCGGCGTGAAACGCGCTGCCGGTGGTCGCCTCGCCGCCGCCCTTGCGGCGAACCCGGCGGTGGCCGGTGACCCGGGCCAGCACTTTGACCGCATCCCTGCGGTACAGCGGCTGGTCCTTCCACAGCGCCCAGATCGCCACACCCAGCACCGCAGCGGCAATCAGCGGAATCAGTGCGGCCATATTCAGCCCGCTCAGCGCTTGCGCACCGTGCCACCGCGGTCCTGGGCGACGGTATGGGGCAGGCCTTCGAGCGTCAGGTAGCCCTTGTGATCGGGATCGAGCAGGTCGAAGCGCTGCGCCGCGGAGTCCATCGCCTCTTCGCTGCTGATGCGGCCGTTGAGGCTGAAGTCCATCGCAGTGACCGGCTGGCGCAGGCGCAGCAGATCGAACCGCGCCCCGCCGCGCGCCAGCCCGCGACCCACCGAAGAGCCGCCGATCGAGCGATAGTTGTCCGCGCCCTCGCCGCCGCCCGTATCGTCGCCATAATAGGTGCCGCTGCCGCGCAGGCCGCCATCGTCGCCCCAGGTCGTCACTTCCGGCGCGATGCGGCTTTCATAGGCCTCCACTTCGCCGCTATCGACCACGCCATCGCGGTTGGCGTCGATCCGCCGGACGAAGCGCATGAAATCGGCCACGAATTCGGCGTAGGTCAGCTTGCCGTCGTGATCGGCATCGGCCCCGGCGAACCAGGCGGCCGATGGATAGGGCGCGCCGGGCGGCGCGCGGAACGGCTCGCCCGAGGGGGCGATGAAGGTCTGGTGCGGGCTGGCCAGGGCCGGATCGGCCGGCGGCGGCGCGGCGCCTGCCTGCAGCAGCACGGCGAGGATGAAGCCCAAGGTCATCGCGGCGAATCCCTGTTGGCGCCCGATCGCGCCCCGATCAGGCTAGCGCCAGCAAGGGGCGCCGGTCCACGGCAAAATTAAGCTTGCCCCGACCTCAGCCCTTTTTGCTAAAATGCCGCACGATCCGGCCGACGATGAACGCGATCAGCACCCCGCCCACGACATTGCCGGTCAGCCGCCCCATGTCGAACGAGCCGCCGGTGTAGCCCTTTTGCTGCAGCGTGTTCGCCGCGATGCCCAGCCCCAGCACCAGCCCGCCCAGGCTCCAGTAGAGATCTTGCTTGGTCATGACGTTACCCCCGTTTTACCCTGCCCGGGCTGTGGCGCGCGGATACTTTCACGGCCATGAACGAGGTGCCGGTCCGGCCCGGTAACCAGACATAAAGCCATTGAGCGCCATGGTTAATCTGCTAGGGTCGGCCCACTACCGACCGACAGGGGGGCTGAGTTGGGTATGTCATCGTTTGGCCATGGCGCGCCTGGGGCGATCCGCGCATGAGCACGCTGGCCATTGTCACTGCCCTGCCCGCCGTCGCGATGCAGCCCCAGGCCGGCCTTGCCCAGCCGCAATATGTCGATGTCTGGGCAAGCAACCTGCTCGAGCAGATCGAGATGGTGAAGGGCGTGCCCGAAGTGGGCTTTGCCCAGCAGGCGCCCGTCCCGGCCGCGCTGGCCGTGGCGCCCGAATTGCCTGAGCCCGCTGCCACAGCCACTGGGCCCGCACAGCTGGCCCTGGCGCAGCCGCCCGTCGCCGCCGCGCCGCAACCCATGGCACTCGCCCGGCCGCTGCCGGTGGCCGCGCCGCTGCAGGCCGCTCCCTCGCCCGCGCCGCAGGCGATCTGGGTCCAGCCCGAGGCAACGCTGGTCCAGCCGCTCGGCGACGAGGCATTGCCGCAGGGGGCCAGCACGCCTTCGGTGGTGGTCACCTACAACCTCGCGCCCGGCGAAAGTTCGGTCCAGGGCCCGCCCGCGCCCGATCCCCTGGCGAACGACATCGCCTGGGCCAACGGCCAGACCGCGATGCGCCGCCGCCAGGTGGAGCGCGAAGCCTGGCGCAAGATCGTCCCCTACGAGATCGCCTGGCAGCTGCTCAACGCGCTCGACGCGGCGCAGACCATCGACTGCTCGAACAAGCCCACTTGCAGCGAGGCCAACCCGCTGTTCGGCAATCGTCCGTCCACCGGCACGGTGCTGGGCATCAAGGGCGCCATGGCGATCGGCCACTTCTTCCTGATGCGCCACATCGCCCACCGCAACTGGAAAGCCGCCCGCACCGCCGAGATCGGCACCATCCTGGTGCAGGGCCTGATCGACGGCCTGAACTTCCGCTACGCCTTCAAATAGGGGAACGGGCAAGTAGGGGGCGGGCAGGTGCCGCAATTCGCACTTTCGCGAATTGCGCATGGAAACTCCTATACCAGCCAGGTCTCCGGCTCGGGCATCGGCTCCTGCTTTTGCGCCCGCATGATCGACAGCACCCCGCGCACCATGATCAGGGCATAGGCGGCCAGGATGATGAAGATGCCGATGACCACGAAGGTCAGCACGAAGCCGATCGCGAAACCGGCGAACCAGATCCAGAAGCCGCGGATCAGATAGGTGTAGTGCGTCGCTTCCCAGCCATGCGGCTTCTCGCTGCGCCAGACATAGGCCAGCACCAGCCCGATCAGGCCGGTGACGCCAAAGAACGGCGCGGAAAGAAAGAGCGCGGCGACGATCGTCGGCTGGTTGAAATCGAAACTGGAGGCGACGGCGGTAGCGGCGTTGGAGAGCTGCTGCTCGAGCGGCTGCGGCGATGGAGCAGGCGAAGCGGGCCGGGAGTCAGCAGGCTGGGAAGCGGCGGGCGGAGCAGCAGCGGATTGCGGCGCGGCAGGCTGCGCATCCGGCGCGGCCCTGGGCGCCGGCTGCGGCTGGACAGGCGCCTTGGCCTTCTTGCCGCCCGGGGGGAGGATTTCGTTGAGGCCGGGGATCTTCTCTTCCATGCCAGACTCTCCTTACCGATCGCAGCCTAGCCATTTCGCGGTGAGGCGCAACCGCCCCGACGCCTGCATGGCGCCGCTTGCCAGCGCCGCCAAGCTGGCATAGCCTTCCGTCATGTCCAGGATCGCGTTCCTTGCCCTGCCCGCCGCGCTGCTCGCCGCTGCATCGCCGGTCCAGGCCGGAGCGCCAGCGCTGCCCGGTCCGGGCGAAGTTGTCCATTACCTCGGCACCGAGCCTTTCTGGGGCGGCGAACTGCGCGGCCGGCGGATGACACTCGATTGGCCGGAAAACGAAAAGGGCGTCAGCCTGCCGGTGGTGCGCACGGTTTCGCGGGGCAGGCTGGTCATCTCCGGCCGCCTTGCCGTCCATCCGCATTTCATGCCGGCCGGGCGCTTTACCATGACGATCGTGCGCAAGACCTGCAGCGACGGGATGAGCGACCAAGTCTATCCATACGATGTCACGATCGTGGCGGGCAACAGCAGGATCCTGGGTTGCGCCTGGACTGCGCGGCGGCCCTATCGTGAGGTTCCAAGCGAGTAGCCTGGGCGAGGCAACAAGAGGGGGAAGCACATCATGTTCAATGCCGCCAACCAGGCCAGCATCTTCGTTCCGGTGCTGGCCGTCGCCGCGCTGACTTTCCTGGCCTTCGTGCGCATGGCCATGGCGCGCGGGGCCGTCGCCAAGTCGATGGACCCCAGTTTCTACCGCGCCCACCAGGGCGGGCAGGAACCGGAATCGGCGGCGGCGGCCACCCGCCACTATGGCAACCTGTTCGAGATGCCGACGCTGTTCTACACCGCCTGCATCATCGCCTTCGTGCTGCAGGCCGTGGGCATGTGGACGCTGATCCTCGCCTGGGCCTATGTCGCCGGCCGGCTGGTCCAGAGCGCGGTGCACATGACCTACAACAACCCGGTGCATCGCGGCATGGGCTTCGTCCTGGGCGTACTCGCCATGCTGGCGCTGTGGGTGAATGTGGGCATGTCGATCATCGGCAAGCTTTCCGCGTAAACCATAGCTGGAAACCGCAAGCAGACACCCCGCGGCAATTGGCCATGCGCCAGACAGGGCGTCATGGCTTTCTTGCATGCACCTGTGGTGAAACTCAGCGCGCTTGGCCTTGTGGCAGTGGGCGCGCTTGCGGCCATGGTGCTGTTGCATGCACCGTCCCGGCAGGCCTGCTTCGATCCCCTCGCCGCTGATGCGCGGGCCGGTCCCGGTTTTACCGCGCTCGCCGCCCAGCCGCCTGCTACGGCCTGCCTGCGCATCCGCCTACGCTAACGCTCCATCGCCTCCACGGCGTCCTTCGATTCAGCCAGCCCAAGCCCGGTCGCCTCGCGATAGAGCTTGATCGCCATGATCTTGTTCTTGGCCAGCAGCGCACCGCGAATGGCTTCCATCCGGGCGGGGGTCAGGCCATCGGACGGCGGGGTGGCCATGGGCATCGGAGGCAGCGCGGATGAGGAGGCGGGCGGCCTCGGCATGCCCATCTGCGGCGGCGGCGCGGAAAGGTCCTGCGCGCGGTTCCTAGCCGTCATCCGGCCCAGCCAGAAGACCAGCGCCAGCCCCGCCACGATCGCCACGATCATGGTCACATCCAGGTCCACGGTCATCGCGCCATCCTTTCCATTCCTACAAGATCAGGTCGAGCCGCACCCTGACCGAAGCAATCAGCCAGCTGCCCTCTTCCTTGCGATAGGTATCGAAAACCGTGGCGTAGGCAATGCCGGTTCCCGGCAGGTCGGCCCGGTTCTCCTTCACATAGGTTTCCTGCCGCCAGACCCCGGTGGCATGCGATCCGTCCTGGAATTCGATTTCCGGGATGGTGACGATATGCAGCAGCTTGCCGAGCTGGCTGAAGCCCTTCTCGAACAGGTCCATCACCCGGGCCTTGCCGCTGACCGGCTCGATCCTGGCGCCGCCCATGAACTCGGCGGTCTGCGACAGGTCGAGCAGGAAATCGTCGGTGAGGATCGAAGCCATGCGCGGCCAGTCATGGCTGTCGACCGAGCGGCAATAGATCGCCCGCAGCAGGCGGATGTCTTCGAGTGCAAGCAGGCGTTCGAGGCCTTCCATCCTTATTCCTCCGTGCGGCAAGACAAGACGATTGCCGGCATTGCCGCAAAAACCAGCTGGCCGGCCAGGCCCAGCAAACCGGACGTGTTGAACAGGGCGGCAAACCACTGGCCAGGCGACCTGCCGAACACGGTCACTGCCAGGACCAGTTCGGAAGCCAGCAGCAATGCGAATGCCAGGGCCCCGATGGACAGGCCATCGCGCCACTGCGCTGTGCCGTTTCGGCGCACGATGCGGCGGGAAACCGCCCAGCTGGCGGCAAGCATGAACGGCATTTCCAACAGCACCGCTCTGGTCTCGCCCAGGCGAGGCGCGACAAACAGCACGCGCAAGGTTCCCAGCAGGA
>JAYRPK010000002.1:0-10522 GCA_041911195.1 Novosphingobium sp.
CAGCTGGATATCATGATCAGCCGCAAGTACCGCAAGGATTGGCGCGTCACCGTACAAGGCAAGGAGCCCTTCGATCTCAAGACGGTATCGCCGCTGTTCACCGTCGACAAACTCACTGTCCCGGTGCTGCTAATGCACGGCGATAAGGACCAGCGCGTGCCCTACCGGCAATCGAAGCTTTATGCCGACGCCCTGAAGGCGGCCGGCAGGGCGCACGAATTCCATACCCTGAAGGACGAAGGCCACGGCTTCTCGACCAGCGAGAACCTGCAACAATGGTTCGACCGGATGGACGCGTTCCTGGCCAGGTACAATCCGGCGGACTGATCGCAATCGCTTTCCGGACCATAAATTGCTTGGTGAGCCCGCAACGGCCTTTACGATAACTTGCTTTTGCTGACCGAGGGACAAGGAGAAGGACATGGGCGAGCTTGAAGGCAAGGTTGTATTTCTGACGGGTGCTGGCAGCGGTGTCGGGGTCGGGCTAGCGCTGGCGCTGGGAAAGGCCGGCGCCACGATCGGCATGATGGGTCGAACCCGCGAGACGCTGGAGCGGACCAAGGCCATGCTCGATGATCTGGGTGTCAAGTCGCTGGTCAACGTGGGCGATTGCACGATCCGCGACGACGTCAACCGCTGCGTGGCGGCGACCCAGGCGGAATTCGGGCCGATCTGGGCGCTGGTCAACAATGCCTACCTGGCCTGGCGCACCCGTGTTTCGGAGATTACCGACGAGTTCCTCGACAAGTCGCTGCGCGGCTGCATCCACAACACACTCTACTGCATGCAGGCGGTGTACCCCACGATGAAAGAGCGCGGCGGACGGATCGTCAATTTCGGCACCGGCGCCTCTACCATGGGCACGCCCAACATGGGCGCATACAACATCGCCAAGGAGGGCATCCGCGGGCTGACCAAGTCGGCGGCGGTAGAGTGGGGCAAGTATGGCATCACGGTGAACAATGTCTGCCCGCTAGCCTTCTCGGACTCCTACAAGTACTGGTTCGACGAAATTCTCAATGACGCAGGCCGCGAGGAACACCTCGCCGGCATCCCCATGCGTCGAGTCGGCGATCCCGAAAAGGATATAGCGCCGCTGGTCGTGTTCCTGGCGAGCGAAGCATCCGGCTATATCACCAGCCGAACGTTCCACGTCGATGGCGGCAATTGCTATTACGACAGATAGGCGCACCCAGGCTGCCTGAAAGTGCCACGCCGAGCACCTCCGCTGGACAACCTCAGGCCGGCAGCAGCAGCGGCGCCACCTCGCGCTTGACCTCTCCGATCTTCTTGCCGCCCTCGAACCGGCCAAGGCCATAGTCGCCCTTGATCGTGGTGCGGTGCATGCGCCGCTCATACTTGGGATCGCAGCCTTCGACCGCGTGCAGCACGCGGTGGTTGTCCCAGATCAGCATGTCGGTGGGCTTCCATTCATGCCAGTAGGGCACGACCTTGCGGTTCAATTCCTGCATCGCCTCTTCGAAGATGGCGTCGCCTTCGGCATCCTCGTGGCCTTCGATGCCAACGGCAGAGAAACCGCAGAAGTGGGCGACCTTCTCACCGGTCGGCCGGGTCCAGATCATCGGGTGGATGGAGCGGGGGAAGATGGAGCTTTCGTCGGTGTTGGCGCGGTCCCTCTCGGTGTCGCCGAAGGTCTTGAAATAGCGACCGTACTTCATCTGGGTCAGCCGCACGTCAAGCGTATAGATCGCGTTGAGCTTCTCGATCTTGGCCAGGATCGCCGGGTCCATCGCCTTGTAGAGAGCAATGCCGTCGGCAAAGCCGGTGCGGCCAAGTTCTGGCGCAGCGACCACGGCGCGCAGCACGCCGGCGTAGTTGAGCTCGTCGTTATAGCTGTGGTCGAAGTGCCAGGGCAGGAACGAGAACACCTTGCGGCCATCGACTTCGACCAGCCCGTGGTCGTGGCCCATGTCCTCGCGCGGCATGTTGTGCATGTCGATCACGCCCAGCATGTCGTCGCCATCGGCGCGCGGCACGTTGCGGGTGGGGTGATCCTTTAGCGGGCCGAAGATCAGCGACAGCGCCACCTGCATCTTGGGGCTGGGCTCCATGTTCTCGAACACCAGCACGCCGCGATCGATGAACAGCTGCCGCAACCGGGCGCGCAGATCCTCGTCGTTGATGTTTTCCCAAGTCACGCCATCGACGCGGTTGCCGAAAGACAGGCCCTCGGCGAGCGGAGTGATGGTGATATCGGACATGAATTCGGCTCCCATGCGATTTTGCCACCTTATTAGCGCATGCTCCATGGCCGGCGCAACCGGCTGGCTATTGTTCCGGCAATTGCGGCTCGAGCAGGCGGTGCAAGTGGACGATGACGTATTTCATCTCGGCATCGTCGATGGTCGACCGCGCCTTGCTGCGCCAGGCTTCTTCGGCGGCGGCATAGTCCGAATAGACGCCGACCATGTCCATCTTTTCGAGATCGACGAAATCGAGGCCCTGGGGGTCGCTGACGCGTCCCCCCATGACGAGGTGTAGCTTTTGCATCTTTAGGGTTCCCTGGGGAGAGGAAGGCCGGTTTGTAGCGGCATTGCGAGGCTTTGGCCAGCCTTCGCAGGTGCAGCAAAAATCAGCGGCGCAGCGCCGAGATCAGGCTGGCGGCGGTGCGGAGCAGCTCAAGCCCGCCACTGCGCGCCTCGCCCGCGGCCCTGGCAGCGCGATCCCTGGCCGCGCCGGCGCCTTCGCCGATGCTTTCGCCAAGGCCTTCCAGCTTCTCCGCACCCTGGCGGCCAAGCCTCAGCCCGGCCTCGCCGGCAGCAGTCGCCGCTGCGATGGTGCGTTCGGTCAGGCGGCGGCGGGTCGACTTGGGCGTCAGGGCAAAGGCCAGCAGCGCCCCTGCGGCGAGGCCGCCAGCGACCAGCAGGCCGGCATGATCGCGGGCCAGGCTCTTGAGGTTGCGGGCCTCGGCAGGCGCTTCGCCGTTCTCGCCGGCACCTTCGATCGGTTCGTCACTCACTGTCATTCTCCTCGTCGGGCGTGTCCACGCCGATCAGACCTTCCACCCAGGCTATTATCGGGTGACGCAGGAACCACAGCGCCAGCGCGGCCACGGTCCCGGCGATCACGCCCTTGCTTTCCTTCGCCACGTCGAGCGCCTCGTCGAAGGCGTCGCGGGCTTCCTCGCCGATGCGGTCGGCGATGCGTCCGCCAATGCCGCGCGCTTCCAGGTCGGAGCGCACCGAGGCCAGCCGCGCGTCGAACAGCTTGCGCGCCCTGTCGCGGGCTTGGCGCGCCTCGCCCAGCTGGCGCTGCGCCTTCCTCATGCCGTCTTGTCCGCCTGGCCCAGCGCCCGCGCCAGCCGCTTCCATCGCGCACTGGCCAGCTTCGCGCAGATGAAGCCGGCAAACAGCAGGCCGGCGAAAGCCGCTCCCGCCGCGCCCCAGGGGGTGAGCAGCGGAGCCAGCGCCAGCACCAGGCCAATGGTTAGCGCCATCAAGGCGAAAAACAGCAGCGCGACGGCGAGAGCGCCAAGGATCGCGACCCCCTTGATGCCCTGTCCGGCAAACTCGGCGCGGCGCTTCTGATAGGCGAACTCGGCATCGGCCAGCGCTCGGCCGTCGTCGATCAACTGGCGCAGATCGTCAGCCAGCGATCGGTCGCGCGGGTCGTCATCGACGTCTTCCCAATCAAGGGAAAGCGATTCGCGTTCGTCTTCCAAGTGGCCCGCGCGCTGCCGGTCAGTCGCGCGAGCCGCGGAACAGCCGCGCCACCATGAAGCCGGCGACGGCGGCAAGGCCGATGGCCAGGCCCGGGCTCTTGCGCACGAATTCGCGCGCGTCGTCGCCCAGTTCGCCAAGGTCCTTGTGGTCCACCCAGTCGGCCGCGCCCTGGATCGACTTGGCCGCCGAACGGGCATAGTCGCCATACTTAGGGCCGACCTTCTCGTCGATCAGCGCGGCGTTGTCGTTCACGACCTTGCCCAGGCCGGAAATCGCCTCGCTCGCCTTGGCCTTGCCTTCGTTGGCCATTTCCCAGGCGCGCTCCTTGGCTTCGCCGGCCTTGGCCTTGGCGTCGTCGGCCCATTCGCTGCCGGCGGCGCTGGCCTTCTGGCGATAGGCTCCGGCGCGTTCCTGCGCCTCGTGGCCGATCTGCTGGCCAAGCTGCTGGACGCCTGCCCTGGCCTCTTCCAGCGCGCGCGAGAATTTCGCCTTGGCGGGTTCGGCGGCGGCGGGCTTTGCCGCGCGCGGCTTGCGGGCGGCGGGCTTCTTGGGCGCGGAGGCTGATTCGGTCATCGCTTCAATTCCTTCGCCCCGGAATGGGGCCATGCGCGGGTAGATGGGGTCCGCCCGCCGGGTGCACAAGTCTGCTTATGCTGCAATGCAACTTGCCTGCCAAGGCTTCGCTGCCTAGGGAGCGGCGCAAAGCAGACGCAAAGCACATTGGCCGCGCTGCCAACCCGGAGGTTAACCCGCAATGACTTCGATCATCGACATCCATGGCCGCGAAATTCTCGACAGCCGCGGCAATCCCACGGTTGAAGTCGACGTGCTGCTCGACGACGGCTCGTTTGGCCGCGCCGCGGTGCCTTCGGGCGCCAGCACCGGCGCGCACGAGGCGGTGGAGCTGCGTGACGGCGACAAGGGGCGCTATCTCGGCAAGGGCGTGCTGAAGGCGGTCGAATCGGTCAACGGCGAGATTCGCGACACCTTGCTCGGCCTCGATGGCGAGGACCAGCGCGACATCGACCTCACCATGATCGCGCTCGACGGCACCGAAAACAAAGGTCGTCTAGGCGCCAACGCCATCCTCGGCGTCAGCCTGGCGGTGGCCAAGGCGGCGGCGAACGCGCGCGGCCTGCCGCTCTATGCCTATGTCGGCGGCGTTTCCGCCCACGTCCTGCCGGTGCCGATGATGAACATCATCAACGGCGGCGAGCACGCCGACAATCCGATCGACTTCCAGGAATTCATGGTCATGCCGATCGGCGCTTCGAGCCTTGCCGAGGCGGTGCGCTGGGGCGCGGAGATCTTCCACACGCTGAAAAAGGGCCTGCACGAAAAGGGCCTGGCGACGGCAGTGGGCGACGAGGGCGGCTTCGCGCCGAACCTTGCCAGCACCCGCGCCGCGCTGGATTTCATCATGCAGTCGATCGAGAAGGCCGGGTTCAAGCCGGGCAGCGAAGTCGGCCTCGCGCTCGATTGCGCCGCGACGGAGTTCTTCAAGAACGGTAAGTACGAGATCTCGGGCGAGGGTCTGTCGCTCAGCCCGGTCGAGATGGCCGACTATCTCGCCGCCCTGTGCAACGACTACCCGATCCGCTCGATCGAGGACGGCATGAGCGAGGACGATTTCGAGGGCTGGAAGGCAGTCACCGACAAGCTTGGTGGCAAGGTGCAGTTGGTCGGCGACGATCTTTTCGTCACCAACCCCAAGCGGCTTCGGATGGGCATCGACAAGGGCCTCGCCAATTCGCTGCTGGTCAAGGTCAACCAGATCGGTTCGCTCTCCGAAACGCTGGACGCGGTAAGCATCGCCCAGCGCGCCGGCTACACCGCCGTCATGTCGCACCGCTCGGGCGAGACCGAGGACGCCACCATCGCCGACCTCGCCGTCGCCACCAACTGCGGCCAGATCAAGACCGGCTCGCTCGCAAGGTCAGACCGGCTCGCCAAGTACAACCAGCTCATCCGCATCGAGGAAGAACTGGGCGACGCGGCGATCTATGCCGGCGAGGGGGCATTCGGCAGGCTTGCCGGATAGGCCGCTTTACGCGATCCTTCCGGGGCGGCTGCGCCTTCAGGGAGGAATCGTGTGACCATGACTGATCGCGAAAGCATCCAGCGCCTCGTGGCGATCTATGCCCGGGCGCTCGATGCGCGGGACTATGAAACGATTGCCGATTGCTTTGCGCCCGACGCGACTGCGGAATTCGTGGGCTTCAGCGGCGCGATGACCGGCCGCGAGGCAATAGATGCTCACATGAAAAAGGCGCTCGGCCCGCTCGCGATAACCCAGCACATGTTCACCAATTTCATCATCGATACCGATGGCGACAGCGCCACGCTCTACTGCGACGCCATGGGGCAGCATGTGACGGGAACGGGCGAGGATGCGGTGACCTACCTGTCGGGCGGAAAATACAACGCCGAAATGCGCCGCTGCGACGGGCAGTGGAAGTTCCAGAAGCTCAATGCCCGGGCGATCTGGGGCATGGGCGACCGCGATATGCTGCCTCACAAGGGGTGAGTTGCCTTTCGAAAGGTGAGGCTACCAATTTGCAGTCGGACAAACAAAAACCCCGCCAGGATCGCTCCCGGCGGGGTCTTCGTTTCACCCTAGGGGGCGGTAAGGTTTACCCCACCGAATGCCCCGCCAGCGCCGCGAGCAGAAGCAGCGCGACGATGTTGGTGATCTTGATCATCGGGTTGACGGCCGGGCCGGCGGTGTCCTTGTAGGGATCACCGACGGTGTCGCCGGTCACCGCGGCCTTGTGGGCTTCGGAGCCCTTGCCGCCGTGGTTGCCGTCTTCGATGTACTTCTTGGCGTTGTCCCAGGCGCCGCCGCCCGAGGTCATCGACAGGGCGATGAACAGACCGCCGACGATCACACCCAGCAGCAGCGCGCCCAGAGCGGCGAAGCCGTTGTCCTGGCCCGCGACCGCGGTGATTACGAAGTAGACCGCGATCGGCGCCAGCACCGGCAGCAGCGAGGGGATGATCATCTCCTTGATCGCCGCCTTGGTGACCAGGTCGACCGTGCGCGCATAGTTGGGCTTGGTCTCGAAGGTCATGATGCCGGGGTTGTTCTTGAACTGCTCGCGAACGTCCTTGACGACGTCGCCGGCCGCGCGACCGACGGCGGTCATGCCCATCGAGCCGAACAGGTTGGGCAGCAGTGCGCCCAGCAGCAGGCCGACGATGACGTAGGGGTTCTCGAGGCTGAAGTTGACCGTCAGGTTCGGGAAGAACTCGCGAAGGTCGGTGGTGTAGGCGGCGAACAGCACCAGCGCGGCGAGGCCGGCCGAACCGATGGCATAGCCCTTGGTGACGGCCTTGGTGGTGTTGCCGACGGCGTCGAGCAGGTCGGTCTTTTCACGGACCGAATCGTCGAGGCCGGCCATTTCGGCGATGCCGCCGGCGTTGTCGGTGACAGGGCCGTAGGCGTCGAGCGCCACGACCATGCCGGCCAGTGCCAGCATCGCGGTCGCGCCATAGGCGATGCCGATCAGGCCCGCGATCTGGTAGGCGATGATGATGCCGGCGACGATGACGACGGTCGGCATGGCAGTCGCTTCAAGGCTGATGGCGAGGCCCTGGATCACGTTGGTGCCGTGGCCGGTTTCCGAGGCCTTGGCGATCGAGCGGACCGGACGGAAGTTCGTGCCGGTGTAGTACTCGGTGATCCAGATGATCAGGCCGGTGATGACCAGGCCCAGGAACGCGCAGTAGAACAGCTCGCGGCCGTTGAAGGTCGTGCCCGGAAGGGTTGCTTCCATGCCGCCCAAAGCGTGGCTCATGGCGAACCAGATCGCCGGAACCGAAAGCACGGCCGAGACCAGGAAGCCCTTGTACATGGCGCCCATGACGTTCTTGCCGCCGCCGAGACGGACGAAGTAGGTGCCGATGATCGAAGTGACGATGCAGACGCCGCCGATCAGCAGCGGCAGCACCATCATGTTGGGCAGCAGGTCGCCCAGGCCCTTCATCAGCAGCGCAGTCAGCACCATGGTGGCACCGACGGTGACGACATAGGTCTCGAACAGGTCGGCGGCCATGCCGGCGCAGTCACCCACGTTGTCGCCCACGTTGTCGGCGATGACGGCCGGGTTGCGTGGATCGTCTTCCGGAATTCCGGCCTCGACCTTGCCGACGAGGTCGGCGCCGACGTCGGCGGCCTTGGTGAAGATGCCGCCGCCCAGACGCGCGAAGATCGAGATCAGCGAGGCGCCGAAGGCAAGAGCGACGAGGCCATCGACCACGGTGCGGTCATTGCCGCCCACGGTGAAGCCGGCCACGTCGGTCAGATACCAGTAGAACACCGCGATGGCGAGCAGTGCGAGGCCAGCCACCAGCATGCCGGTGATGGCGCCGGCGCGGAAAGCCAGGGTCAGGCCGGCCTGCAGGCCTGTCTGCGCGGCTGCAGCGGTACGCACGTTCGAGCGCACCGAGATGTTCATCCCGATGAAGCCCGCGACGCCCGAGAGAATCGCGCCGATGACGAACCCGGCGGCCGAAATCGGCCCCAGCGCCCAGGCGACGATCGCCGCGACCACGACACCGACGATGCCGATGGTGGTGTACTGCCGCTTCAGGTAGGCTTGCGCGCCTTCCTGGATGGCTGCGGCGATTTCCTGCATCTTTTCATTGCCTGCCGAGGCGCCAAGCACCTGCCGGCTGGTTACGAAGCCATAAACCACGGCCAATAGGCCGAGGACGATGGCGATCTGGACGAGAGTCACGTGCGCTGCTCCCCTTCATTGTTGCGCATAAGGAATGGCCCCGCTTGCGCAGGGCCGAAGGTGGCTCGCCGCTAAAGGCTAGTTGGCGTAGGCGCAAGCCCCCAAGGGCGATTGTGCCGCATTTTGGCCCGAATTGGCACTTGCGACGCTAGCGGTGCTCGTATCCAAGCCCATCGCTCTCCGAAAGCGGCGTGCCGTCGAGCAGGATCGGCGCTTCGCCTTGGGGCATGGCATCGCCAATGCAATGGGCCGTAACGGGCAATATGGCATCGCGCGCGGCGGTGAACAGCAACTGGTAGTCTTCGCCCCAGCGCAAGGCCTCGGCGCGGCGCGCTTCCGGAGTGGCGATCGGCACCCTGGAGCCATCGATGGCGAACGAGAGGCCGCTGGCGCGCGCCATGCGGGCGGCATCGAGCAGCAGGCCGTCCGACACGTCCATCATCGCCGACACAAGCGGGGCCAGCGCCCGGCCTTCGGCCAGCAGCGCGCGCGGGCGGCGATAGGCCAGGCTGTCGGCCCCGGACGATCCTGGGGCCGCTTTCAGGGCTTCGAGCCCCAGCATCGCCGCGCCGACGGGTCCGGTGATGTAGAGCGCATCGCCCGCCCTTGCCCCCGAACGCGACGGCACCGGGCGATGCGTTGCGCGGCCGATGGCGGTGAGGCCAAGCACCTGGCATTCGCCCTGGGCTGAAATGGTGTCTCCGCCCAGCAAGGGCGCGCCATGATGGTCGAGCGCCTCGGCCAGACCTTCGAGAAACCGCGCATCGTCTTCGCCAAGCTGGTAGCCAAGCAGAACGCCCAGCGGCGCCGCGCCCTTGGCGGCCAGGTCGGACATGTTGGTGGCGACCAGCTTCCAGGCCAGATCGGCGGGATCCTGCCCAGCCAGGAAATGCACGCCCCGGGCCATGGCGTCATGCGTGAGGACCAACGCCTCGCCGCCCACTTCGATCACCGCGCAATCGTCGTTAAGCCCGCGCGCGGCGGTGTGGATCGCAAGCGCGCGAAGGGATTGGATGAAGGCGCGTTCGCTGGTCAGCGTACCGCCCTGGCAACCGCATCGAGCACGCCGTTGACGAACTGCGTCTCGCGCTTGTCGAAGAAGGCATGGGCGACGTCGAGGTATTCGGCGATCACCGCGCCGGTTGGAACGTCGGCGCGGGCGAGCAACTCATAGGCGCCCGCGCGCAGGATCTGCAGCAGGGTCTTGTCCAGCCGGGCGATGTTCCAGTTGGCCGCCAGGTGCTGGTCAAGCAGCGCGTCGATTTCCTCGCGCCGGGCGATCGTGCCTTTCACCACGTCGTCGAAAAAGGCCACTTCGGCCGCGATATAGGTTTCGCCCTCGATGTCGGGGTCGATTTCGCCGCCGAGGCGGTGCTGGTGGAACTCGTCAAGCAGGCGCGCTTCGGGCGTCTCTTCCATCTCGCGCTGGTATAGCGCCTGAACGGCGGCAAGGCGGGCGGCGGCGCGGGCGCGACTCTTGGCACTGGCGCTCATATGCCAAGCCTCACTTCGACCGAGCGGGCGTGGGCGGTGAGCCCTTCGGCATCGGCCAGTTCGATCGCCGCCGGGCCGATCGCCTTGAGCGCGGCCTCGTCGAGGGCGATGAAGCTGGTGCGCTTCATGAAGTCCGGCACGGAAAGCCCTGAAGAGAAACGCGCGCGTCGTCCGGTAGGCAACACGTGGTTGGGCCCGGCGACATAGTCGCCGATCGCCTCGGGCGTCATGCGGCCAAGGAAGACCGAGCCGGCGTGGCGGAGCCGGGCGAACAGTGGCTCCGGATCGTCGACGGCGATCTCGACGTGTTCCGCGGCCAGCGCATTGGCGAGCGCCGGCGCCTCGTCGAGGCAGGCGACTTCTATGATCGTGCCATGCGCCTTCCAGCTCTCCGCCGCGACCTTCGACTTGGGCAGCATGGCCAATTCGACGCCGATGCGGTCGGCGACGGTATCGGCCAGCACCGGATCGTCGGTGATCAGGATAGACTGCGCGTCGGGATCGTGCTCGGCCTGGCTGAGCAGGTCGGCGGCGATCCAGTCGGGATCGGTCTTTCCGTCCGAAATCAGCAGGATCTCGCTGGGTCCTGCGACCATGTCGATGCCG
>JAYRPK010000003.1:0-11918 GCA_041911195.1 Novosphingobium sp.
CACGCCATGTTCTTCGCGACGCTCGGCGTCATCGCCAGCTCGATCGAGCGGCTCGCCATCGAGGTCCGCCACCTGCAGCGCACCGAGGTGCTCGAGGCGGAGGAATATTTCTCGCCGGGCCAGAAGGGCTCCTCGGCCATGCCGCACAAGCGCAACCCGGTGCTGACCGAGAACCTCACTGGTCTTGCCCGCGTGGTCCGCTCGGCCGTTACGCCCGCGCTAGAGAACGTGGCGCTGTGGCATGAGCGCGACATCTCGCATAGCTCGGTCGAGCGCTTCATCGGGCCGGATGCGACGATCACGCTGGACTTCGCCCTCGCGCGGCTGACTTCGGTGGTCGACAAGCTGCTGGTCTATCCCGAGCGGATGCAGAAGAACCTCGACCGCATGGGCGGCCTCGTTCATTCGCAGCGGGTGCTGCTGGCGCTGACGCAGGCCGGCCTGTCGCGCGACGATTCCTATCGCCTCGTCCAGAAGAACGCGATGAAGGTTTGGGAGAGCGACGGCCAGCTTTCGCTGCTCGAACTGCTCAAGGCCGATCCGGAAGTAAGCGCGGCGCTGTCTCCGGCGGAGCTCGAGGAGAAGTTCGACCTTGATTACCACTTCAAGCACGTCGACACGATCTTCGCCCGGGTTTTCGGCGCCTGACACGAACGGGTTGACCTTTCGGCCGCGCGCCGCGATTCAGCTCCCCGAGGCACGGCCATGAACAGGCTGGCCCGGGAGAGGGCGAATGCGAATCTATTACGGCTGGTACATCGTCGGAATCAGCCTGGTGCTGCAGATGCTGACGGTCGGCGCGACCATGAATACCTTCGGCATGTATGTGGTCGAGGCGAGCAGGGACCTGGGCCTGTCGCGCGCCAATGCCAATACCGGTCTGATCCTGATCAGCGCCGGAATGGCGCTGTTCTCGCCTTTCGTCGGGCGTATGTTGGATGTCTATCCGGCGCGGCGAATCATGGCAGGTGGAGCGCTGCTGTTTGGCGCGGCCTTCGCGATCCTTGGGCTTTCGCACGATGTCCGCCTCAGCGCCTTCGCGCTTGCCGTTCCACTGCCGTTGGGCATAGCCTGCGTCGGCCACCTTGCCGCGACCACCGTGCTGGCGCGCTGGTTCACGGCGCAGCGCGGCCGGGCACTGGCCCTGTCGATGGTGGGCATGTCACTGGGCACGGTGGTGATGGCCCCGACGATCGGCCTGTTGATCAAGAACCTGGGCTGGCGTGAGTGCCTGCTGGTGCTTGGTGGGGTGTTCACCGTGGTCTTTCTCGTGCTGGTGCCGTTCATGCGCGAGCAGCCCGGGCCCGGAGAAATCGAGCCGGTCCCTGCCCATGCGCAGCAAACCGCACCACAGGCCCAGGCCGGGGCCGGGCCGCTCAAGATCGGGCAAATCCTCAAGATGCCGATATTCTGGGTGCTGTCGCTCAGCGTCGCCCTGGCGCTTTCGGTACTGCAGACGGTGGCGATCTCACTGATCCCGCTGGCCCAGGAAGGCGGCATTTCCGTGACCAAGGCATCGACCCTGCTTGCGGTGCTGGGCCTCATGTCCTTGCTCGGCAAACTGGTCCTGGCTGTCATTGGCGACCGCATCGACCGGGTGCTGACGCTGGTCGCGATCTTCCTGTTTCAGGCCTTTTCCTGCGTCATGTTGCTGGCCGGCAGCAGTTATGGCCTGCTGCTGGTTTGCGCGGCGCTCCAGGGCCTGTGCGCGGCGGCGATCACGCCGGTGTTTGGCGCCCTGCTGGCTGATCGCGTCGGCGCCGCCTCGTTCGGTACGGCCCAGGGCGCTGCAGCGCTCGCCATGGCGATCTGCAGCGCGATCATGGTGCGGCTTGGCGGCGAGATCTACGACCGCACCGGCAGCTACCAGACGATGTTTGTCGCCTTTGCCGGGGTAAGCCTGATTGCCGCCATGTTGGTTTTCGCAACGAAATGGATAGCCAATAAGGCACCTGCAGCGGCCCCGGCCTAATGCTCAGGCCAGCCTGACGAAACTGTCGATCACCCGTTTGCGGCCGGCCGTTTCGAAGTCGATCTCCAGCTTGTTGCCTTCCTGCGCGGCGACGGTGCCATAGCCGAACTTCTCGTGAAACACGCGTGCGCCCAGGCCGATGTCGCTGCGTGGTTTGGCGGCGAAGCTGGCCGCGCTGCGGGTCGGTTCGGCGAGGCGGCGCGGGGCGGGATCATAGGTCTGTGCCGCAGCCCGCTGCCAGCCGGGACCGCGCGATGAGGCGCGGTCAGGACGGTCTCGGGCGACATGGGCAAAGGGATCGTCGCGTTCGCTCCAGTTGGCCTTCCACAGCGATGCCCCGCCCGACAGGGTAGTCTCCTGCTCGACATGGGCCTCGGGCAGTTCGGCGATGAAGCGGCTGGGGATCGAGCTGGTCCACTGGCCATAGATGCGGCGATTGGCGGCGTGCAGGATGGTGCATCGCTTGCGCGCGCGGGTGATCGCGACATAGGCGAGGCGGCGCTCTTCCTCCAGGCTCTTGAGCCCGCCTTCGTCGAGCGCGCGCTGCGAGGGGAAGACGCCTTCCTCCCAGCCGACGAGGAAGACGTTGTCGAACTCGAGCCCCTTGGCGGCATGGATGGTCATGATGGTGACCTTCTCGGTCTGGTCGGCGGCATCGTTGTCCATGACCAGGCTGACATGCTCGAGGAAGTCGCCCAGCGTCTCGTAGTCCTCCATGGCGCGCGCGAGTTCGGCGAGATTCTCCAGCCGCCCGGCCGCCTCGGCGCTGCGCTCGGCCTGGAGCATCTGGGTATAGCCGCTCTCGTCGAGAATGGTGCGGACCAGTTCGGCGGGGCTCGCCTGCTTGGAAAGGTCGCGCCAGCGCGCCATGTCGCGCATCAGGGCAAGGAAAGTGTTGCGCGCGCGGGCAGGCAGCTCGTCGGTATCCGCGATCTCGATCGCGGCCAGCGAAAGAGGGATTGAGCGCGCCCGGGCATGGCGGTGGAGCTTTTCCAGCGCCTTGTCGCCCAGCCCGCGCTTGGGCTGGTTGTAGATCCGCTCGAAGGCGAGATCGTCTTGCGGCTGGTCAACCACGCGCAGGTAGGCCAGGGCATCGCGCACTTCCGCCCGCTCATAAAAGCGGAAGCCGCCAACGATGCGATAGGCAAGGCCGATCTGGATGAACCGGTCCTCGAACTCTCGGGTCTGGAACTGGGCGCGGACCAGTATCGCGATCCTGTCGAGCGGCGCGCCCTCTCGTTCCAGCCGCTCGATCTCGTCGCCGACCCGGCGGGCTTCCTCCGGACCGTCCCAGACGCCGATCACGCGCAGCTTGTCGCCGCCGTTCCGTTCGGTCCACAATTGCTTGCCCAGCCGCTCGCTGTTCGTGCCGATCAGGCCCGAGGCAGCGGCGAGGATATCGGGGGTGGAGCGGTAATTCTGCTCCAGCCGAATCACCTTGGCGCCGGGAAAGTCCTTCTCGAAGCGCAAGATGTTGGCGATCTCCGCGCCGCGCCAGGAATAGATCGACTGGTCGTCGTCGCCCACCACGCAGATGTTCTTGCTCTCCTGAGCCAGCAGGCGCAGCCACAGGTACTGGACCTGGTTGGTATCCTGGTATTCGTCGACAAGGATGTACTTGAAGCGCTTCTGGTACATCTCCAGCACTTCGCGATTGTTGCGCAGCACGTTGAGCATGTGCAGCAGCAGGTCGCCGAAATCGCAGGCGTTCAGGGCCTTCAGCCGGTCCTGGTAAAGCGCGTAGAACTGCTTGCCGCGCCCATTGGCATAGGCCTCGTTCTCGGCCGCATCGAGATCGGCGGGGCCCAGGCCCTTGTTCTTCCAGCGGTCGATCAATGCGGCGAGCTGGCGGGCGGGCCAGCGCTTTTCGTCGAGGTCGTTCGCCTGGATGAGCTGCTTCAGCAGCCGCAACTGGTCGTCGGTGTCGATGATCGTGTAGTTCGACTGCAGCCCGACCAGTTCGGCATGGCGGCGCAGCATCTTGGCCGCCACCGAATGGAAGGTGCCGAGGAACGGCATGCCTTCCACCGCGCCGCCGATCATCTGCCCGACCCGCTCCTTCATCTCGCGCGCAGCCTTGTTGGTGAAGGTGACGCACAGGATTTCGCTGGGCCAGGCGAGGCGCGAGCGCACGATATGGGCCAGCCGTGCGGTCAAGGCCGCGGTCTTGCCGGTGCCCGCGCCGGCGAGCATCAGCACTGGTCCCTCGGTAGTCAGCACGGCTTCGCGCTGCGGCGCGTTGAGCCCGGCGAGCAGGGGGTCGTTTTGCGGTTCGGTGATCGGGGCGGCGGGCTGGGACACGGGCGAACAGCTAGGGAACATGGCTCGCCAGCGCAAGAGCGGCCTCGCCCCGCCGGTTGACAATCCGCCGCGTTTCCTCAAGCCACCGCTCGCCAGGGGAGAGAAGATGCATCCGATCCGTCAGCATAGCCGCGTGCTTTCCGCCTCGATGGTGGGCACCGCGGTCGAATTCTACGATTTCTACATCTTCGGCACGGCCGCCGCGCTGGTGTTCGGGCCGCTGTTCTTTCCGGGCGAGGCGCCCGGGCGGCAACTGCTGTTCAGCCTGGCGACCTTCTCCATCGCCTTCTATGCCCGCGCCATCGGCGCTGTGTTCTTCGGCCATTTCGGCGATCGCATCGGCCGCAAATCGACTTTGGTCGCGTCCCTCATCACCATGGGCGGATCGACCCTGCTGATCGCCTTCCTGCCGACCTACGAGATGGCCGGCTGGCTCGCGCCGGTGCTGCTGTGCGTGCTGCGCTTCGGCCAGGGCTTCGGCCTTGGCGGCGAGTGGGGCGGGGCGACGCTGCTGGTGGTGGAGAACGCACCCAAAGGCTGGGAGGGCCGCTTCGGCACCGCGCCGCAATTCGGCTCGCCGGTCGGCTTCATTGCGGCGAACGGTCTGTTCCTGCTGCTGGGCCTTGCGCTGAGCGAAGCCGATTTCAAGTCGTGGGGCTGGCGCATACCGTTCCTTGCCAGCATCGTCCTGGTCGGCATCGGCCTGTGGGTGCGCCTGAAAGTGGGCGAGACTCCCGCTTTCAAGGCCGCCCTGGAACGCGAGGCGCCCGAGCGGGTGCCGTTCGCCAAGCTGCTGTCGCGGCATTTCGGGCCGCTGCTGGCGGGCAGCGCCGGGGTGATCGCCGTTTTCACCATCTTCTATCTCGCCACGTCGTTCGCCCTGGCGCAGGGGGCGGGGCCGCTGGGTCACAAGCGCGAGACCTTTCTTGCCATGCAGCTGGTCACGGTCTGCTTCCAGGCGCTGGGGCTGGCGATCGCGGCGAGCCTGGCCGACAGGATTTCGGCGCGGCGCGTGCTGCTGTGGGGTTCGGCGGCGATCGTGCTGCTGGGGCTGCTGTTCGGCCCCGGGCTAAATGCGGCCTCGCTGTGGACCGTGGGGGCCACTCTCTCGGCATCGCTGTTCCTGATGTCGTTCGTCCATGCGCCGCTGGGGGCCTGGCTGTCTGCGCTGTTTCCGGTGCAGGTGCGTTACAGCGGCGTGTCGCTGGCTTTCACCATCGGCGGCATCGCGGGCGGCGCCATATCGCCGCTGGTCGCGCAGGGGCTGACCGGCACGGGACATCCCGACAGCGTGGGTCTGCTGATATCGGCGGCCGGGCTGCTGACTTTCCTCGGCGTCATCCTGTCGCGGCCGGCGCGCGAAACAGAGTGATCCGCGCCTTGCCGACGCGGCGATCGGCGACCACTTCCAGGCTCTTCACCTTCGGCTCCTCGGTGGCCGCGGTCTCGAGGCTCACCCAGGTTGCCGGGCCGATCCAGCCGAGCCGCGCCAGCTTGTCCAGCGCCACTTCGCCTGCGCCGCTGCCATAGGGCGGATCGGCCAGGATCAGGTCGAGCGGCTGTTTCGCCGGGCCCAGCGAAAGCGCGGAAGCGGCGCGAATGTCGCATTGCGGCTGGGCGTGCAGGTTGGCGACGTTCTGGCGGATGGCCCGGATCGCGGCCGGGTCCTGCTCGGCGAAGATGCAGCTTGCCGCGCCGCGCGACAGGGCTTCCAGCCCCAAGGCGCCGGAACCGGCGAACAGGTCCGCCACGGCCAGCCCCTCGAACGAGCCGATGCGGCTGACCAGCATGGAGAACAGCGTCTCGCGGGTGCGGTCGGCGGTGGGACGGGTGGCATCACCGGGAGGTGCGGCGAGTTTGCGGCCCCGCCACTGGCCGGAGATGATCCTCATTTGCGCGGACCGGATTTGCGAGGACCGGGCCGGGCGGGCCGACCTGCCGAACGCCCATTCGACGGGCGATCCCTGGGCGGGCCCTCCTTGGGCGCGCCATCCCTGGCGGGCCGCCCCTTGGGTCGGTCGAGCAGCTTGTTCGACGGCGGCGCCTTGCGCGGCGCAGCGCGCTTGCCCGCGCGACTGGCTTCGGTCTGTTCCGGCTCCGCGGCAGACCGCTTCGGCTGGGGTTTGCGGCCGGGAATGGCTTCCTTGCGCGGCGGCTTCGCACCGGCTGGGGCCGGGTTGGGCGAGCGATCGCGTGGCGCAAGTTGCAGACTCTCCCGAAAGCGATCGACGTCTTTCGCGCGAATTTCGACCGCCTGACCGCGCGGCAGGTCGAGCAGCTGGAAGGGGCCATAGCTGGTTCGCAGCAGGCGCGAGACCTCCAGCCCGAGATGCTCCAGCACGCGCCGGACTTCGCGGTTCTTGCCTTCGGTCAGCGTGACTTCAATCCATTGGTTGTGTCCGGTGCTGCGCTCCAGATTGGCGTCTATCCTGCCGTAATGCATGCCATCGATGGTCACGCCTTCGATCAGATCTTCCAACTGCGCCTGCGTCACCTTGCCGAATGTGCGGGCGCGATAGGTGCGCGGAATGCCCGAGCTGGGCAATTCCATCGCCCGCTTGAGTTCACCGTCGTTGGTGAGGAGCAACAGGCCCTCGGTGTTGAGATCGAGCCTGCCGACCGGCATCATCCGGGGTGTGCCCGGCGGCAAGGAATTGCGAAGGGCAGTGTAGATCGTCGGTCTGCCGGCCATGTCGCGCTCGGCAGTGAGCAGCCCGGCGGGCTTGTGGAAGGCAAACAGCCGCGCCGCCTCGGCCTCTCGCACCGGCTTGCCATCGACCGATACTCCCTTGAGGTTAGGCAAGACGGTGGCGGGCGTGGTGACCACATCCTCGCCCAGCTTCACCCGCCCCTCGGCAATCATCCGCTCCACCTCGCGGCGGCTGGCTATGCCGGCGCGGGCGAGCAACTTGGCGATGCGTTCGCCGGTTCTGGCGCCAGTGGGGGGTATTTGATCAGACATGCAGCGGCGCTTAGCCCTGTGGGGCAAAACCGTCAAAGTAAGCTAGGCATGGCGGAATATGGCGCTAGCGTGGAAAGAGGCGTTACAGAAGAGGTTCATGCATGTCGGTAGATCTGATCCGTTTCGTCATCTTCGTTTCGGTTCTCGCCGGGCTTGCGCTGATCGCCTTGGGCGTGCCCGCGTTTCGGCCCTATCTACGCAAGAATCCGATGATCACGTTTTTGCTGGGCGTATCTTCCGGTTTTCCGCTGACCCTGCTGGTAGCCACGATGACATTCTGGCTGGCCAAAGTTGGCATCGACACGGCCACCATCGGTTTCGCAGTGGCGCTGGGGACGCCTTATACCATCAAGTTCCTGTGGGCGCCGCTGGTCGATAAGCTGCCAATCCCCATTTTGACCAGATTGTTCGGGCAGCGCCGCAGCTGGCTGTTTCTCGTCCAGACGCTGCTGTTCGTATCGGTGTGGCAACTAGGCGCAAGCGATCCGCAGCCCGGCCACATGGGGCCATTTGCCCTGTGGGCGATTGTCACTGCTTTCCTTTCGGCAACGCAGGATATCGTTATCGATGCCTATCGCATCGAAATCCTCAATGAGGACGAGTTTGCCCATGGCACCGCCACTAACCAGTTCGGCTATCGCACCGGCAACCTGATCGCCGGGGCTGGAACGGTCTATCTCGCATCTGCCGAGGGCCTCGGACTGGGCTGGGCGAGCGCCTATGGGCTGACCGCCTTCTGCATCATACCGGCAATCCTCGGGGCGATCTGGGCTGGCCCCGGGCGATATGTCGATCGCTTTGCCAATGCCGCGGGGATGACGGCGGGCAAGTGGCTGATCGAAACGGTGATCAATCCATTCCGCGAATTCCTCGGGCGGCATGGCGCATTCCTAATCCTGGCTTTCGTGTTGGTCTATAAGGTGGGCGACGCGATGGGGCAGGCCATGCTGGGGCCGATGATCGT
This sequence comes from Novosphingobium sp., assembly GCA_041911195.1. Classification (GTDB taxonomy): domain Bacteria; phylum Pseudomonadota; class Alphaproteobacteria; order Sphingomonadales; family Sphingomonadaceae; genus Novosphingobium. The sequence continues at coordinate 8,200 of JAYRPK010000003.1, forward strand.
CGATCTGGGTTTCGCCGATCTGGATTACGTGTCGGCCAACAAGATTTGGGGGTTCGGCGCCCTTATCGTCGGATCGGCCCTGGGCGCGCCGTTCATCCTGTGGCTGGGGATGGGCCGCGCGTTGCTGATCTCAGGCCTGTTGATGATGTTTTCGAACGTGATGTTCATGCTGCTAGCGGCCACGGGCAACAATTACTGGATGCTGGTCGCTGCTATTGTCACCGAAAATACCACCAGTGGGATCGGCCTGACGGTTTTTACCACCTACCTCTCCGGCCTTTCCAGTCTCGCCTATACTGCAACCCAGTTCGCACTGCTTTCCTCGTTCGCCGCTTTCGGACGAACCTGGCTGGCCTCCCCGGCCGGGGTAATTGCTGAAAGGCTGAGCTGGACGTGGTTCTGGGGCTTTACCGTGCTTGCGGCCATTCCCGGCATGCTGCTGCTGTGGCTGCTGTGGAGCAAGGGCTACCTGGTCCAAACTGTTCGCCAGCCCAGCACCGAAGATGACGGGCACGAAGTCAAGGCGCACTGATCAATCCGGCAGCTCGCCGTTGCGCCGCAGGACATCGCCGGCAAGATAGAGCGATCCGGCGATCAGGATATCGCCTTGCGCCGGCAGTGCGCGCAGGGCCGCCTCGGCGTCGGGAAAGCTGGCAACCGGCAGATCGGTGTGCGGTGCGAACACTTCGGGCGCATGGGCATCGTGGCCGGGGGCCGGCACCACCGAGATAGAAAGCAGCTTGCCCGTAAGCGGCCTCAGCAGGGCGGCGGGGTCCTTGTTGGCCAGCATGCCGAGAACGAGGTGCATCGGCGGCTTGTCGGCGAAGAACCGGGCCAGCGAGGCCCCGGCGTCAGGATTATGCCCGCCATCGAGCCAGACCTTGCGGCCGGGCGCGAGGCCGGTCAGCGGGCCGGTCCCAAGCAGTTGCAACCGCGCCGGCCAGCGCGCCTGAAGGATGCCCTGGGCCATGGCTTCGGGTGAGACCCTCACCTTGTCCTGATGACGCAGCATGGCCACTGCCAGCGCCGCGTTGTCCGCCTGGTGCGCGCCGGGCAGCGCGGGCAGGGGAAGCATCAGCGGGCCGAAGCAATCGGCGTATTCGATTGTCTCGCCCAAGCTTGCCGTCCACGCCTGGCCGCGCATGAACAGCTCCGCCCCGTGCATCCGCGCGGTTTGCGCCACGGCGCTGGCGGCCCCGCGCGGATAGCTTTGCGTCACCAGCGGCGCGCCGCGCTTGGCGATGCTTGCCTTCTCGAAGGCGATGCGCGCCAGCGGTTCCTGCGGCACCCCCTCTTCGGGTGAGAGCAGGAAGGCCTCGTGATCGATGCCGAGCGAGGCCACCCCGCAGGCGGCTGGGCGCTCCAGCACGTTGGTCGCATCGAACCGTCCGCCAAGGCCCACTTCGATGACGCAGGCGTCCGCCGGATGGCGCGAGAAGGCGAGCATGCTGGCGGCGATGGTGGTCTCGAAGAAGCTGACCTGGAGGTCCCCCGCGGCATCGAGCACTTCGGCGAGCAGGCTGGCCAGCTCCTCGTCCCCGATCAGCTTGCCCGCGATGCGGATGCGTTCGTTGTAGCGCACCAGGTGGGGGCTGGTGGTGGCGTGGACGGTCAGCCCCTGCGCTTCCAGCATGGCGCGCAGGAAGGCGCAGGTGGAGCCCTTGCCGTTGGTGCCGGCGACGTGGAATGCAGGCGGCAAGCGCTTGTGCGGATCGCCGAGGCGGGCGAGCAGCTGGGTGATCGCGTCGAGGCCGATGCGGCCCTGCGGCAGCGACAGGGCGGCGAGGCGATCGAGCTGGGCCTGGACCTTGGGGCTGTCCGAGACGGCGAAATCCACCACCTAACACCTCCCCGGAACGGGGGAGCCGAAGGCGTTGCGCAGCAACAGCGGGACCACACGCCGCAGGCGTGGTGGTGGAGAGGTGAAGAGTAACAGACAGCACCCTACCACCACGCGCTTCGCGGTGGTTCCCCTCCCCGTTCCGGGGAGGTGTTGGGTCATGCATTCCTCGCCGAATGCACCGCCTCGGCCAGCGCCCTGGTCGCCTCACGCACCGGGCCAGGCGCATCCGCGCCGTGCTGCGCGACGATGTCGACCAACGCCGAGCCGACCACCACGCCATCCGCCACCTTGGCAATCGCGCTGGCCTGTTCGGGCGTGCGCACGCCGAAGCCTACTGCGACGGGAAGCTCGGTCGCTGCCTTGAGCCGCGCGGTCGCCTGCTCGATCGAGCCGAGCGCCGCCTGCTGCTTGCCGGTGATCCCCGCCACCGAGACGTAATAGACGAAGCCGGAGGTATCTTTTAGGATTGTCTGTAGCCGCGCCTCGTCCGAAGTCGGCGTGGCCAGCCTGATCAGCGAAACGCCTGCCGCGCGCAGGGCGGGGCCGAGGTCCTGGTCCTCCTCGGGCGGGATGTCGACGCAGATGACGCCATCGACGCCGGACTTGGCGCATTGATCGGCGAACCATTCCGGCCCGCGGATGGTCATCGGGTTGGCATAGCCCATCAGCACCAACGGCGTGTCCGGGTGCCGCGCGCGGAATTCCGCTGCCATGCGGAAGATGTCGGCGGTCTTGGTGCCCCCGGCCAGCGAACGCAGGTTCGCCGCCTGGATTGCCGGCCCGTCGGCCATGGGATCGGTGAAGGGCATGCCCAGCTCGATCACATCCGCCCCGCCTTCGACAAGGGCGTCGAGCACCGCGGGCGTGGGGCCATCACCGGCGGTGACGAAGGTGACGAGGGCGGGGTGGCCCTTGGCGAAAGCGTTGGAGAGGCGGGTCATAGCTTTATACTTACATTGCGTCTGGAGACCACAATCCGAACAATCAAGCTCACAAGAGCTAGGAGCGCCGAGGTCATCTCTAGCCCACCTATGGCGATCTCACTGCTTGGACACTCGTGTATTCGCAGGACAGAGAAACCAGTATGGCTCTGAGGAAACTGATCGCAAATTGTTTCGAAACCAAAAAAATATGAATTAGAGGTCAGTAACATAATTATCGCAATGGCGGTGCCCAGCAGGTAGTTTGCCAACTTGATTGATGCGACATGACCTCTTCCTCCCAAAGCCGACATGCACCAATAGGCACCAACTGCGCTGCAAAGGATTACCGCCTCTCGCTTGGCATTGCTTCGCAAGAAGTCGGCATAATCTGAACGAAAGACAGAACTGGTTCGTTCCGACGCCGTATCGGCGGATATGTAATAGATCGAACAGAAAGCCAGAATGACGGCTGACGAAACCAATAGTCCTATCAACGCGGACTTCCAGGCAACCAGCATCACAACTTCACCCCCAGAGCATCGGCCACGGTGAAGATATCCTTGTCCCCCCGCCCGGAGACATTGACCACGACGATCTGGTCCGGCCCATAATCCTTGGCGATCTTGGGCAGCGCCGCCAGCGCATGGGCGCTTTCCAGCGCCGGGATGATGCCTTCGAGCTTGCAGCACAACTGGAAGGCTTCCAGCGCCTCGTCGTCGGTGACGGGAACGTACTTCACCCGGCCGCTCTCGTGCAGCCATGAATGCTCCGGCCCGATGCCGGGATAGTCCAGCCCCGCCGAGATCGAGTGGGCTTCGGTGATCTGGCCGTCCTCGTCCTGCAGCAGGTAGGTCTTGTTGCCGTGGAGAATGCCCGGCCCGCCGCCGGTCAGGCTCGCCGCGTGCTGGCCGGTCTCGATGCCGTGGCCGGCCGCCTCCACCCCGATCATCTCC
>JAYRPK010000004.1:0-2887 GCA_041911195.1 Novosphingobium sp.
ATTTTCCAGTTTCCGACAATATAAGGCAATTGCGACATTTTTTCCCTCATGGCCGCGCGAATCTCCCCGCGGAGTCCGTCAGCACTTCGCTGCTAGGCCAGCCCCGGTCCGATTGTCAAAGCTGGTGCCAGAAGGTGCCGGAGATTGGCGCTGGACTGTTGCAGTCCGGCCATTGCGGGATTCGCCATAGCCTCCTAAAGGCCCGGAACCGGTCCCAGGCCAGCTGAAAAGACAGATTCAACGACCATGATCACCTTATTTCGCAGAATGATCAATTCCGGCCTCGGTGCCTTCATGGCGCTCGCCTTTATCGTGATTCTGGGCGTGGGCTTTGCCGCGCAGGATATCTTTTCGAACAAGCTCGGTTCCGGGGGCGGCGGCGGAGACTATGTCGCCAAGGTTGGCGGAACGCGGATTTCAGCCGTGCAATTGAGCCAATCGGCAAACAATGCCCTGGAAAGCGCCAAGCAGCAGGATCCACGCCTGAACATGAAGGCGTTCATCGCCGGCGGCGGGCTGGAAGAGGCACTGAAACAGATGCTCGACCGGACGGCGCTGGGCGAATTCGGCCGGAAGCACGGGATCATTGCCAGCGACCGGCTGATCGATAGCGAAATCGCCAAGATCGGCGCATTCCGCGGGGCGGACGGCAAGTTCAGCGAAACCGCTTACAAACAGGCGCTGCAGCAGCGCGGTTTCAGCGAAAAGACTATTCGTGAGGATCTGGCCCAGGGGCTGACCGGGACGCAGCTGATCAAGCCCGCCGGTTTCGCTTCGGTCATCTCGCGTGACATGACACTGCGTTATGCGGCGCTGCTGCTGGAAAAGCGCACCGGGGCTATCGCCATCGTTCCTTCCGCCGCTTTTGCCCCGCAGCAGCCGCCATCGGATGCCGATGTGCAGGCCTGGTACAACAAGAACCGCGCCCAGTTCATCCGGCCCGAGCGGCGCGTGATTCGCTTTGCCAGTTTTGGCGAGGAGGCGCTCAAAGACGTCCCCGCGCCGACCGAGGCGGAGATCGCGGCCCGCTATAACGCCAACAAGGCGCAATATGCCGCGCTGGAAACCCGGCGCATGACCCAGCTAATCGCCCCGACCGAAGCCGCGGCCAAGGCGATCGCCGCCGAAGTGGCGGGCGGCAAGTCGCTTGAAGCAGTGGCCTCGGCCAAGGGGCTGAGCACTGCCAAGCTCGATGCACTCAGCCAGCAGGCGCTGACCGGGCAGAGTTCGCAGGCGGTGGCCCAGGCGGCTTTCGCCGCCGCCAGCGGCAAGATCGCCACGCCGGCCAAGAGCGCGCTGGGTTGGCATGTCCTGCGCATCGATGCGATCGACCGCCGCGCCGAGAAGTCGCTCGACCAGGCCCGGCCGGAACTGGTGCAACAGCTCACCGCACTCAAGCGCCGCGCCGCGATCAACGACATGTCGGCGCAGATCGAGGAAGAGTTCGAAAACGGTGGCAACCTTGCCGAAACCGCGCAGGCCATGGGCCTGACCCTGAAGCAGACGCCGCCGCTGACCGCCGATGGCCAGGTCTATGGCGAACCGGGCAAGACCGCTCCCGCCGAACTGCTCCGCGTAATCCAGCCGGCCTTCGGCATGGAAGGCGAGAACAAGCCCCAGCTCGCCGAGATCGAGGCCGGCAAGACCTTCCTGGTGTTCGACGTGACCCAGATCGTCGCCTCCTCGCCCGCGCCGCTGGCCGAAGTGCGCGCCGATGCGGTGACTGGCCTGACGCTTGAGCGGGGAACCGCGGCGGCCAAGGCGGCGGCGGAAAAGGTGGCCGGCGAAGTGCGGCGCGGGGCCAATCTGAGCGCGGCGCTGGCAGGGCTCGGCAAACCGCTGCCGGTCCAGCAGGTTGACATGGCGCGCCAGCAATTGCCGCAGGACAAGCGCCAGATCCCGCCGCCGCTGAACCTGCTGTTCTCCATGGCCAAGGGCACGGTCAAGTTGCTGGCCGCGCCCAACAATCGCGGCTGGTATGTCGTCCAGGCCAAGGACATCGTTCCCGGCAGGATCGAGCCAAACGATCCCAACCTGGCTATCGCGCAACGCGAACTGGGCGCCCTCGCCGGCGAGGAATACCAGCAGATGCTGATCCGCGCGATCTCGGCCGAAGTGGGCGTCCAGAAATACGACGGCGCGATCAAGTCGGTCCGCACCCAGTTGGGCGGCGCGGGCAGCTGACCACGACAATGAGCCAGGCCATGCCCGAAAACCGCGATGCCGCTGCCGCATTGCTGGCGCAAGGCAAGCCCGCGCTCGTATGGCGCCGGCTGATCGCCGACATGGAAACGCCGGTCGGCGCGGCGGCCAAGCTGATCGAGCCGGGGCGCGGCGATTTCCTGCTCGAATCGGTGGAAGGCGGCGAAGTGCGCGGGCGCTACAGCCTGCTCGGGCTCGATCCCGACCTGGTGTTCCGCGCCACCGGTACGGCCTGCGAAATCAACCGCGACTGGCGCCATGACCGCGATGCCTTCGGGCCCTTGCCGGGCGACAGCCTGACGGAACTGCGCGCGCTCGTCGCCAGTTGCCGGATCGACGTGCCCGACATGCTGCCATCGGCGCTGGCCTGCCTTGTCGGCTATTTCGGCTATGAGACGGTCGGCCTGGTCGAGAAGCTGCCGCGCGCACCGGAGAACCCGCTGCAATTGCCCGACATGCTGTTCGTGCGCCCGACGCTGATCCTGGTGTTCGACCGGCTGAGCGACGAGCTGTTCTGCATCGCGCCAGTCTGGCCATCCGACCTGGCTCCGGAAAGGGCGCTGGAATCGGCCGGCGAGCGGATCGACCTGGCCTTGCGCAATCTCTCGCAGGCGGCGCCCGCGCCGGTGGATGGCGAAGGTCTGCCTGAGCCCGCGCTCAACCCGGTGATGGCGGCGCAGGATTA
>JAYRPK010000005.1:0-2375 GCA_041911195.1 Novosphingobium sp.
GAAAACTGGAGCGGGCGAAGGGATTCGAACCCTCGACCCCAACCTTGGCAAGGTTGTGCTCTACCCCTGAGCTACGCCCGCTCGAGACATCTGCAGCCAGCGCCACATGGGCAGCCGGCCGGGGTGAGGCGCGCCGTTAGCATCGGGTCTTTGGCCCGGCAAGGGGAAAGTGCAAGTGAGGCGGTTCTGTTCGCAATTGGCGCTTTCGCCCTTCACAAATCGGCCAAAAGCGCCAAATGAAGCAAGCAACCGTTTCCGACAGCAGGAGTAGCAGCCTTGGCCAGTCTGGGCCTCAACATCGAAGAGCAGAAGGCCATCGACCGATTCCGCAAGAATGTCGCCGAACCGTCGATGACCAGCCTTGTCGTGCTCGATTTCTGGGCCGAATGGTGCGGGCCGTGCAAGGCGCTCGCCCCGGTGCTGGAAAAGGTCACGGCCGAATATGCCGACCGCGGCGTGGTGCTGGCCAAGATCAACGTCGATGAAGAGCAATTCATCGCCGCGCAGTTCCAGGTCAAGTCGATCCCCACGGTCTATGCGGTGTTCCAGGGCCAGCCGGTCGCCGACCTGACCAATGCGCGCAGCGAATCGCAATTGCGCCAGGTGCTCGACCAGTTGCTCGAAAAGCTGCCGATCCAGGCCGGCGGCGAGGCGGCGCAGGACGTGGCGCCGCTGCTCGACATGGCCGAGGAAGTGCTGACCTCCGGCGAAGGCGAGCGGGCGGCGAACATCTTCGCCCAGATCGTCGAGATCGCGCCGGGCAATGCCCAGGCCAATGCCGGGCTCGTTCGCGCGCTGACCCTGGCCGGCCAGATCGAGGAAGCCGAAGCAGTGCTGGCCGCGCTTGCTCCCGAAGTGGCCAAGGATGCCGCGGTAGAGCGGGCGCGGGCCGGGCTGGAACTGGCCAAGGACAAGCCCGAGCAGGGCGAACTGGCGGCATTGCGTGCCGCCGCACAGGCCGATCCGGCTAACATGGAGGCGGGGCTTGCCTATGCCAACGCCGCCTTCGCCGCTGGCGATCGCGATGCCGCTGCCGATACCCTCCTCGCCATGATCGCGGCCGACCGCGAATGGAACGAAGGCGCGGCGCGGGCCAAGCTGCTGCAGATGTTCGAGGCGATCGGGCTTGAAGACCCTTGGGCTTCCGCCATGCGGCGGCGGCTTTCGACGATCCTGTTCGGGTGAGCGTGGCGGCGGTCCGCATCTCGATCTTTCCCCTGGCCGGGGCGATCCTTTACCCCGGGCTGCAATTGCCGCTGCACATCTTCGAGCCTCGCTACCGGGCCATGGTCGGCGATGCGCTGGTGCGCGACCGGCGGATCGGCATGATCCAGCCGCACCGGCAGCAGGAACATTCGCCGCTCTACCAGGTCGGCTGCCTGGGCAAGATCGACAATGTCGAGGCGATGGAGGACGGGCGCTACAACATCGTGCTCGAAGGCGAGGCGCGCTTCCGAATCCTGCGCGAACTCGAAGTGACGACGCCGTTCCGTCAGGTAGAGGCGGAATTGCTCGAGGAGCCGGCGGACCAGGTGCTGGCCCCGGTCGAGCGCGCCCTGTTCGAGCGCGAATCGCGCCGGTTCGCCGATGCCCAGGGCTATCGGGTGGATTGGGATTCGGTCACCCGGCTCGACGATCTCTCGCTGATCAACGGCGTCTCGCAGATCGCCCCGTTCGATTCGGCGGCGAAGCAGGCCTTGTTGGAAGCGCCTGACCTTTCGGCGCGCTGCGAGCTGCTGGTGCAACTGATGCAGTTCTTCGGCCGCCGCGATGGCGAAGACGACAGGGTGACCTTGCAGTAGGCTTCAGCGCCGGGCTTCGGCCAGCCTGATTGCCTCGGCAATCGCCTGCGCAGCCGGAAGCTCGGTCGTATCCAGCAGCACGGCATCGGCCGCCTGTTCCAGCGGCGCATTGGCACGGCTGCGGTCGCGCTGGTCGCGCGCGGCGAGATCGGCCTCGATTTCCGTGAGCATGACCGGTCGGCCTTGTGCCTGCATCTCGGCAAAGCGGCGCCTGGCCCGTTCGGCGACGCTGGCAATGACGAAGATCTTCACTTCGGCCTCTGGCGCGATCACCGTGCCGATGTCGCGCCCGTCGAGCACCGCGCCGCCCGGCTGCAGGGCAAAGCGGCGCTGCCTCTCGAACAGCGCCTGGCGCACCTTGGGATGCACCGAGACCCGGCTGGCGAGGCCCCCGCTTTCCTCGCTGCGCAGTTCCGGATCGGCGAGCAGGCTGTCCGGGAAAGCGCAGGCGGCAAGCGCATCGTCCTCGGCATCGGGATTGCCGCCGGCAAGCGCCACCTGCCTTCCGACCGCGCGATAGAGCAGGCCGGTATCGAGGTGTGGGAGGCCGAAATGGGTGGCCAGGGCCTTGGC
>JAYRPK010000006.1:0-4149 GCA_041911195.1 Novosphingobium sp.
CGGTGGGCACCGGCTTCAAGGCGGGGGTGTTCATGAAGGACATCGGCGTGGTCAACCTCAAGAGCGGCGCGCCCACGCTTGCCCTTGCCGGCGGCGCGGCGGCGCGGCTTGCGGCGCTGACGCCGGACGGGCATGAAGCGGTCATTCACCTGACGCTCACCGACGACCACCCATGGGCCCAGGCCTTCGTCGTCATCGAGGCGCGGCCCCTTTGAGCGAGACACTGTGAGCGAAGAGAACACCCTGACCGAAGCGAGCGCGGAAGAAGCGGTGCAAACGGAGAAGCACAAGACCGACTGGCTCGCCGAATTGCGCGGGCTGGCCTGGATGCTGCTGGCGGTGCTCGCATTCCACAGCCTGATCGCCAAGCCGTTCTACATCCCCTCGATCTCGATGATGCCCAACCTCCTGGTCGGCGACCGGCTGGTGGTGAGCAAGTATCCCTATGGCTGGAACTGGTCTTCGGTCAGCTTCCACCTGCTGCCGCGCGGCACCTGGCGGGCCTTGGGCGGCACGCCGCAATATGGCGACATCGTCATCGCCGTGCCCCGCAACCGCACCGACGACCTGATCAAGCGCGTCGTCGCCCTGCCCGGCGATCGCATAGCGGTGGTCCACGGCCAGATCGTGCTCAACGGCAAGCCGGTGCCGCAGATGGTCGAGCCGCAGGTGCAGATCCCGGCCGATCCGCAACTGACCTGCGACGACGGCGAATACTGCTACTACGCCTTCGAGCAATACCGCACTCGCCTGCCCAGCGGGCGCGAGGTGTTCGAACTGCCGACCCTGCGCGAGACCATGCCCAACGGCGCGACCTACCTGATCATCAAGGACAACCCGCAGGATCCCTATGACAACATGGACGAGCTGCAGGTGCCCGAGGGCCACGTCTTCCTGATGGGCGACAACCGCGACCATTCGGCCGACAGCCGGGTGCCGCTCGACGGACACGGCCTTGGCGGCCCGGTCCCGCTGTCCGACATCGGCGGACGTGCCGAATTCGTGACGTTCTCGCTCGACGGCAGCCAGAGCCTCAACCCGCTGACTTGGTGGGGGGCCTTGCGCGGAAACCGCGCCTGGGGCAGCCTGCGCCCAGCGATCACGAAACCGGGAACCTGAACATGGCGGAACCCTCCGACCAGGCAGCGGACATGGCCGAGGCCGAGGAGGAGCGCAACGAGGCCGGGCCGACCGACATTTCCGATCCGGTGATGCGCCGCGAGGCCAAGAAGGCGCTGGTCTGGCTGGGCATCGCATCATTGATCGCGCTGGCGGTGGTGCTGGCCGAATCGCTGCTGATCATCTTCGGCGGCATCATCTTCGGCGCGCTGATCGACGGGGGAGCGCGGCTGCTGGGCCGGGCGCTGCCGATCGGGCGCGTCTGGCGAGTCACCATCGTGCTGCTGCTGACCGCCGCCTTCGTCGCCTGGGTGGCCTGGTTCGCCGGCAGCCAGATCGCCGACCAGGCCGCCGAACTGCCCGCGCTGATCGAAACGCAGGCCCTGCGCCTGTTCGCGTGGCTGCGCGAGCACGGCTTCGTCGTCCGCACCGAGGACGTGCAGGGGATCGCCGAAAAGGTCATCGGCGGCGTCGCGGAAGTGACCAGGGCAGTGGGCGGCATCATCGGCGCGGCGACCACGGTGTTCGTCATCATCGTGCTGGGCATCTATTTCGCGGTCGAGCCGCGCCTCTATCAGCGCGGGCTGGCCTGGATGCTGCCGCTCGACCGGCGCGCGCACTTCGAGGAAACCTTCACGATGATGGGCCATTCGCTGCGCCGGCTGCTGGCCGGACGGCTGCTGGGAATGACCGTCGAGGGGCTGTTCACCTGGTTCATGCTGCAGCTTTATGGCGTGCCGATGGCGGCCTTGCTGGGTCTGCTCACCGGCCTGCTCGCCTTCCTGCCCAATATCGGCGCGCCGCTATCGGGCGCGCTGATGATCCTGGTCGGCTTTTCCGGCGGGACCAGCATGGGGCTCTACTGCATCTTCGTATACCTGGCGGTCCACACCATCGACGGCAATGTCATTGTCCCCCTCGTCGCGCGCAAGACCGTCGATCTCGCCCCCGCATTGGTGCTGGGCGCGCAGCTGATCATGGGGGTGCTGTTCGGCATCCTCGGCCTGGCGCTGGCCGACCCGATGCTGGTGATGATCAAGATCCTGCTCGAACGCGAAGCCGCCCGCGGCGAGCCCGTCCACGGCTAGATGACGCCGCCCCCCGTCACCACCGAAGCCGCTGCGTTCCGCGCCGCACTGCCCGGCGGCGGCGCACTGATAGGGCTGGACCTTGGAACGCAAACCATCGGCACGGCCTTCTGCGACGCCGGCTGGCGCTTCGCCTCGCCCGGCAAGACGCTGGCGCGCGGCAAGTTCGGCAAGGACCGGGCCATGCTGGAGGAGCTGGCGAAGGAACGCGGCATCAAGGGCCTGGTCATCGGCCTGCCGCTCAACATGGACGGCAGCGAAGGCCCACGCGCCCAGAGCGCGCGCGCCTATGCCCGCAACCTTGCGGTGCTGGGAATGCCGGTGCTGCTGTGGGACGAGCGCTGGTCCACCGCCAGCGCCGAGCGCGGCCTGATCGAGCAGGACATGAGCCGCGCCAAGCGCGCCGGGCGGATCGATTCGGCGGCGGCGGCGGTGATCCTGCAGGCAGCGATCGACGCGCTGGCGGGACTTCAGATCTCCGAGTAATCGACCAGCGGCCGGCTTTCGCGGGTGCCGCGATAGTGCTTGTCGGGCTCGTTGGGATCGCCCGAGATCAGCACGTAGTCCGCGTGGACCTCGATCAGCGTGCCGACGAAGGGAAAGCCCTCAAGGCTGCCATTGACCCGGTAGCTCACCGTGTCGCCCGGCTTGAAGGTCTTCTCGTCGAAATTGAATTCGAACGGGCAGGCTTCGCCCGTTTCGCCCATGCCTTGCATCGCAAATCTCCTTTGCGGGGCAAGATAGGGCGGGAACGGGCGGGGGTCAATCTCTTCCTCCCCTCCCGCTTGCGGGAGGGGTCGGGGGTGGGTGAGTCGGATCGGGCTGGGCGCTTGGTCGAGAGGACTGGCCCACCCCTAACCCCTCCCGCAAGCGGGAGGGGAACCTGATCAACCGACGATTTCTTCGGGCTTGAAGAAGAAGGCGATCTCGATCGCCGCGTTCTCGTCGCTGTCCGAACCGTGGACCGAATTGGCCTCGATCGATTCGGCGAAAGCCTTGCGAATGGTGCCTTCGTCGGCCTGGGCCGGGTTGGTCGCGCCCATCACCGTGCGATTGCGCAGCACCGCGTCCTCGCCTTCGAGCACCTGCACCACCACCGGGCCGGAGGTCATGAACGAGACGAGATCGTTGAAGAAGGGGCGTTCGCGGTGGACGCCATAGAAGCCCTCGGCCTGCTCCTTCGTCATGTGGATGCGCTTGGAGGCGACCACGCGCAGGCCGGCCTCTTCCAGCATCTTGGTGACGGCGCCGGTCAGGTTGCGGCGGGTGGCGTCGGGCTTGATGATCGAAAAGGTGCGGGTGACCGCCATGGTTATGTCCTCGTGCGAAGGGTGGGGAAAAGTGGCGCGCCCCTAGCGGGGATTATGCTGCACTGCAAGGTCGCGGCTCACGGCCCTTCCACCCACTTCCCGCCCTGCTGCTTCCAGAACCTGCGCTCAACCCCATCTCGCTTACCCAGCATGACCCAGCATTCGCGCGCGGCCTGAAGTTCGGGCTCGCCGAACAGGTAGAACACCCGCTCGAACTCGCCTTCGCGCCACTGGCCATCGGCGATCGCCAGGAATCGCGCGCCGTTGGCGGCTTCGGTATCATCGGAGAGCAGGATGGGCTGGCGCGAATCGTGCTCGCCGCCGGCGCGGCCATTGGCAAGGAAGCTTTCCGAGGGTTCCCAGAGAGCCTCGGCGATACGGGCAAGCTGCGCCTCGTCTGCCGAAACAGCCAGCAGCCGCTCGCCCGCCTTCAGCGTGTTGCGCGCCAGTTGCGGCAGCACCTTTTCGGCGGGATCCCGGCTCAACTGGTAGAAATCGACGCGCACCTAGCCTTCCAGATTATCCCTCACGAACCGCTCCAGCAGCCGCACGCCATAACCGGTCGCGCCCTTGTCCCAGGTCGCGCCGGGCTTGTCGGCCCATACCATGCCGGCGATGTCGAGGTGCGCCCA
>JAYRPK010000007.1:0-6559 GCA_041911195.1 Novosphingobium sp.
CGCGGATGCCGGCTGGTTCACCCTCAAGGACGCGCGGCTGCAGATGATGCCCTACAGCCAGCCCTCGATCGAAATGGCGATCACCGCCATGGCCTCGCAGAACAGTGCGATTGCCGCCGGCAAGTATGGCCTTGGCGTGCTACAGTTCCTCTCCATCGGCACCTTCATCATTCCCTCGCTGGCGCAGATGTGGGCGCTAACCCAGGAGACCGCGGCAAAGCATGGCAAGGTGGTCGACCGTTCGCAGTGGCGCATGGTGCTGCAGATGCACGTGGCCGAAAGCCGCGAGCAGGCGATCGCGGACGTCCGCTTCGGCTTCGAGCAATGGGTCGATTACCTCAGCAGCATCAGCGACGTGCCGATGCCACCCAAGGGCTCGCACAAGGATGACCTGACCCAGGCCTTCATCGATAGCGGCGCCTGCGTGATCGGCACGCCCGACGATGCCATTGCCGCCATCGAAGGCCACCTCAAGACCACCGGCGGTTTCGGCTGCGCCATGCTGATGGCGCACAACTGGGCCAACAGCCGCGCTACGGCGGACAGCTACGAGCTGGTCGCGCGCTATGTCATGCCGCACTTCCAGCGCAGCAATATCAACCGCGAGATATCGATCGAGGAAGTCATCGCCCGCCGCGCGAGGGAAGCAGAACAGGCACAGCAACACGGCTTCGACCGGGCGACCGGCGGCTGACCGAAAAAAGGACAATCGGAAGAGGACCAGTTCACGCCATGAAGTTTTTCACCCCATGCCTAGCCTTGGCCCTTTCGCTGATCGTTTCATCGCACAGCCATGCCACGGATGCGCCAGGCGACCGCGTTCAGACCGGGCCGACGCCATTCGATCAGGCGGCGCGCGAACGCCAGGTCGCCAGCGGCGAGCAGCGCATTGCTCCGCTCACGCCCGAGCAGATGACTCCGGAGGCCCGCGCCATAGTCGATGACATGCAGGCCTTCTTCGGATCGAAGGAAGCGGGCATTCCCAAGGTCTTCGCAACCATGTTCCATCATCCCGGCCTGTTCCGCGGCCAGATGAAGCTGGGGCTTGAGCTCAACCAGAACGGCAAGCTGCCGCCGCGCGAGCGCGAGCTGGCGATCCTGCGCACCGCCTGGCTGGTGCGCTCGCCGTTCGAATGGGGCGAGCATGCCGGTTATGCCAAGAAGTACGGGATCACTTCGGAGGAAATCGAGCGCGTAACCCAGGGCTCCTCCGCCCCCGGGTGGAGCGAGCATGACCGCGCGCTGCTGCGCGGGGTGGAGGAACTGATCGGCGATCATGCCCTGTCCGATGCCACCTGGGCGACGCTGGCGAAGACATGGAACCAGGAACAGATGCTGGAATTCCCGGGCCTCGTCGGCTCCTACACCTTGACCGCGATGATCTATAATTCGGTGCGCTTCGGCCTGCTCAAGGGCAACGCGGGTTTCAGCCAGCGGTGAAGTCGGCAAGCGGGAGGGGAAAAGCCGGAGCTTCCGCTTGCCCTGCAAGAGCGCAGGCTTAATCACCCCCGCATGGCGATTCTCAGCGACAAGTGGATCCGGCGCGCGGCGCGCGAACAGGGCATGATCGAACCCTTCGTCGAAAGCCAAAGGCGCGAGGGGTGCATATCCTATGGCCTCTCCAGCTACGGCTACGACGCGCGGGTGGCCGACGAGTTCAAGATCTTCACCAATGTCGACAGCGCCGTGGTCGATCCCAAGGACTTCGCCGCCAACTCCTTCGTCGATCGCAAGACAGACGTCTGCGTCATCCCGCCCAATAGCTTCGCGCTCGCCCGCACGGTCGAATACTTCCGCATCCCGCGCGACGTACTGGTGATCTGCCTGGGCAAGAGCACCTATGCCCGCTGCGGAATCATCGTCAACGTCACGCCGCTGGAGCCGGGCTGGGAAGGCCATGTGACGCTGGAATTCTCCAACACCACGCCGCTCCCCGCCCGGATCTACGCCAATGAGGGCGCCTGCCAGTTCCTGTTCCTCCAGGGCAACGAACCCTGCGAGACCAGCTATGCCGACCGGGCGGGCAAGTACATGGGCCAGAAGGGCGTCACTTTACCGAAGCTATAATGCTTGACCGGGCGAACACTCCCGGTTGAACTGCCGTTCAAGCCAAGAATCGGGCCAAGAATCGGGAGAGTGCATGTCTGAGACAAAGCCGCCGCGCATCGGCGACCTGCCGCGCGAGGAATGGACGCCGGAAGCCCGCGAGGTCTTCGCCTTCTGGGGCGAGCCCAATGCCTATGAACAGGGCTCCAAAACCCACATGACCATGACCATGGCGCAACACCCCCAGCTCGCCATTGCCTACAACACTTTCGGCAAGCACATCCTGCTGACATCCACCATCGCCGTGCGCCCACGCGAGCTGATCGTGCTGCGCTGCGCCTGGCACCTCAAGTGCCAGTACGAGTGGCATTACCACGTCAAATACGGCCTCGCCGCCGGGCTCACCATCGAGGAGATCGCCGCGATCCGCGAGGGGCCGGACTCGCCCGTCTGGCATGGCAAGGAGGAAGACCGGCTGGTGCTGAAGGCGGTCGACGAGCTGATCAGGAATTCTATCCTGTCGGACAAGACCTGGGCGGCGCTTTCGCAAATCTTCGACAAGCGGCAGATCATGGACCTGCTGTTCACCATCGGAAATTACGTCATTCTCGGCTGGGCGGCGGGGTCGATGGGCATTCCGGTCGACGAGGGCGACGATCCGATCGGCTTCGATCTCAAGACCGCGTCGGGAGCACCGCTGATGCCCGGCAAGCGCCCGCTGGAGGACTGACCACATGAGCACCGAAGATCGCCAAATGGAAGACCGACTCGCCGCGCTGGAACAGCGCCTCCAGGCCGCCGAGGACCACCTCGAGATCCTCAACCTGATCAGCGCCTATGGGCCCTTGGCCGATAGCTGCTCGGTCGATGCCTGCGTCGATCAGTGGGTGCCGGGCGGCGGTTACTCCTATGGCCTGAACGAGGGTGGCAGCCGGCGGCTGGAGGCTCCCGAGGCGCTGAGAAATGTCTGGGAACAGGCAGGCCATGTCGAACTGACCAAGGTCGGCTCCGCCCACATGGCGGCTACCCCCAAGATCACTGTCCATGGCGATCAGGCCGATGCCGTCGGCTACAGCCTGGTGATCAAGCGCGAGCATGACCGCTGGTTCGTCTGGCGCGCGGCGATCAACCACTGGACGCTGGTGCGCACGGCGAAAGGCTGGCGCGTGCAGGAAAAGCACAACCGCACGCTCGATGGCTCCGACGAGAGCCACGAGGTCATGAGAAGGATCCTGAACATATGAACCGGTTTGAAGGAAAGGTCGCGATCATCACCGGGGCCAGCACCGGGCTTGGCCCGGTCATGGCGAAAATGATGGCGGCGGAGGGCTGCAAGGTGCTGCTCGCCGCACGCAAGGGACACCTGTGCGAGGAAGTGGCTCACGAGATCGGCGAAAACGCCATCGGCATGACCGCCGACGTCACCGACGAGGCTTCGGTCGAGAAGATGGTCGGCGCGGCGATGGACAAGTGGGGGCAGGTCGACATTCTGATGTCGAACGCCGCCCAGCCGGGCAAGGACCTGTGGATCTGGGAACAGACGCCGGAAAATTTCATCGACACCTACAAGGTCGATTGCATGGCGGCGATGCTGTGCTCAAAGCACGTGCTCAACGCCTCGATGCTGGAGCGCAAGCAGGGCTCGATCGTCACCTTCTCGAGCGGCGCGGGCTGGAGCGGCCTGCCGCGCAAGGCGCACTATTCCGCCGCCAAGGGAGCGCTGATCGTTTTCACCCGGGTGCTGGCGCAGGAAGCCGGCCCCCACGGCATCCGCGCCAATTGCCTGGTGCCCGGCTCGATCGACACCGAACTGCTGCAGAACTATCACAAGCGCATCGCCGGCGAGCGCGGGGTGGACGTGTCCGTGATTCGCAAGGAAGCAGCGGACCGGGTGGTGCTCAAGACCATCTCGACGCCCGAGGACATCGCCCACATGGCCCTGTTCCTCGCCTCCGACCAGGCTCGAACGGTGACCGGCCAGGCGATCAACGTCGATGCGGGATTCACGATTTGACACTCGACGAACTCCTTGCCCGCGAAGCGATCCGGGCGACCATGGCGAAGTGTACCCAGGCGGGCGATTCCCTGCGGGCCGAAGAATATGCGAGCTGCTTCACCGAGGACGGCATTCTCCAGACCAAAGGCCCGGAGGGCGCGGCGGGGCTGGACCTGCACGGCCGCGCGGCGATCCTGGCCTGGCAAGGCGGCTGGCGCGACAAGCCGGTGGAAACCAATGCGCCCCGCACGGCGCGCTTCGTGCGGCACAACCTCACCACCTGCAAGATCGAGCTGACCGGGCCGGACACGGCAAGGGTACGCACATACTGGATGGTGATGACCGACGTCGGGCCGGATCACTGCGGCGTCTATCAGGACGCGTTCCGCAAAGTCGGGGATGACTGGCTGATTGCCCACCGCAAGGTGACGACCGAGTGGAATTCGCCCGTGAGCCATTTCGTGGCGAAGGGGTAGGAAACGGATGGAACTGAAACTCAAGGGCAAGCACGCCCTCGTCACCGGCAGCAGCTCCGGCATCGGCGCGGCCATCGCGAAGGAACTGGCGGCGGAAGGCATGGATGTCGCCATCCACGGCCGCGACGCAGGGCGCGCAGAGGCGGTCGCAAATGAATGCCGCGCGCTGGGCGTCCGCGCGGAAGTGGTGCTCGGCTCCATTCTCGCCCCCGAGGACTGCGACCGAATTGCCGAGGTCGCGCTCGAGGCGCTGGGCGGCATAGACGTGCTGGTCAATTGCGCCGGCGGCGTGGTCAAGGACGGCAATCCCGACTGGATGGACATGACCTGGCAGGACTGGGTCCATTCGATGGAGCTCAATGTCATCTCCGGCGTGCGCCTCGCCCAGAAGCTGACGCCGGGCATGATCGAGCGTGGCTGGGGCCGGGTGATCGCCATCTCCTCGGTCGGCGGCAAACAGCTATCGGGCAACCTGCTCGAATACGGCAGCGCCAAGGCAGCGCTCGATCACCTGACCGGCAACCTTTCCCGCCGACTCGCGCCGCACGGGATCACGGTCAACGCAATCGTCCCGGGCACAGTGATGACTCCGCAGGCCGCTCGCTGGATTGAGACTTTGGGCAACCAGAACAACTGGCCCGAGGACTTCGCCGAGCGGGAGCGGATCTATTGCGTCGAACGCTCAGGCCAGCCAGTCCCCCGCCTCGGCCGCGCCGAGGAAATCGCCGCCGCCGTGGCCTTCCTCGCCAGCCCGCGCTCCGATTTCACCACCGGCGCCCTGCTTCGCATCGACGGCGGCAATACCCGCGCGACCTAACCGCCGTCACAACACCAGCGGCAGCGCGGCCACACAGGCAATCGCGCTGGCGGCGAGCGCAGCGGCAGCCGGCCATGCCCTTTTCCAGCCGGCTATGCTCAGGCCAACCCCCGCCTTGAACAGGGTATTGAGCAGGATCGGCGGCAGCAGCACCAGTCCGGCAAGCCGGGGCGTCAGCGCGCCCGGGGGCAGATTGCCCATGGTGATGATCGCGCTATCGACATCGATCGAACCGGTCACCGCAAGCACCGTGGCAAGCCCGGCATTGCCATAGTGCAGCAATACCCAGCGCGCAGCGAGCGTCGTCGCCATGACCAGCGCCATGAGCAGCAGCGCCGGGCCGATGTCGAAGGGGTTCTTGACCTGGATCGGCCTGGCATCGCCGCCATGATCCCTGTGCGCGTGCCACAGGAAGCCAACGGCACACACGGCGCTTGCGATCAGGCCGGGGGCCGCCAGCATGACAAAGGGTTCGAGCGCGAATGGCGCGAGCATCGCCACCAAAGCAATGACCCGCGCGAACATCACAGTCGATGCCGCGGCAATGCCGGCGTGCATGATCGCCTCGTTTTCGGCCCCGTCCTTCAGGCGATTGGCCAGCGCAGCAGTGACGGCGGTCGAGGACACCACCGACCCGGCGGCCGCCGTGGCAATGGTCCCGCGCGACGGGCCGAGCAGCCGCGTCGCGACGTATCCGGCAAAGGAGAAGCCCGAGACCAGCACCACCACCAGCCACAACTGGCGCGGGTTCCATGCCTCGAGCGGGCCGAAATGCCGGTCCGGCAGCAGCGGCAGGATCACCGTGGCGATCAGCGCGAAGCGCGCAACGGCAAGCACTTCGGCTTCGTTGAGCCGCGCGATCAGTCCGTGAAGCTGGCTGCGCATCGCCAGCAGCAGCACCATGCACACGGCTATGGCGACAGCCAGAAGCGTCGCGCCGCTGGCGGCGAGAAAGCCGCTGGTCAGGGTCAGCAGGCCGGCGACGCTGGCCGTGCCGCTGATCGGCCCGCCGCGCCCGGTCGTCCGCCAATAGGCGATCAGCACCAGTGCCGCCGAGGCGAACAGCACGCCTGCGGCATAGACCGGACTGATCCTCGCCAGCACCCCGCCGACCCCGCCCGCCAGCCCCAGCAGCCCATAGGTGCGAATGCCAGCGAAGCGCGTGCCCGGCTGTTCGTCCCGCAAGACCCAGCCGCGCTGGATGCCGACCAGCAGGCCAAGCGC
>JAYRPK010000008.1:0-11728 GCA_041911195.1 Novosphingobium sp.
GCCATGCCCGGCATGCTGCCGGTGCCCAACCGCGAATGCATCCGCCAGGCCGTGCGCACCGGCATGGCGATCGACGCGGCGATCAACAAATGGTCGCGCTTCGACCGCAAGAACTACTTCTACGCCGACCTGCCGCAGGGCTACCAGATCAGCCAGCTCTACCACCCGCTGGTGGGCGAAGGCCGGATCGAGATCAGCCTTGACGACAAGGATCCCGAAGGCTCGACCAAGACCGTGGGCATCGAGCGCATCCATGTCGAGCAAGACGCCGGCAAGCTGATGCACGATCAGCACCCGACGATGAGCTATGTCGACCTCAACCGCTCGGGCGTCGCCTTGATGGAAATCGTCAGCCGGCCGGACATGCGCTCGCCCGCCGAGGCAGGGGCATACCTGCGCAAGCTGCGCTCGATCCTGCGCTATGTCGGCTCGTGCGACGGCAACATGGAAGAAGGCTCGATGCGGGCCGACGTCAACGTTTCCGTGAGGAAGCCCGGCGAGCCGTTCGGCACGCGCACCGAGACCAAGAACGTCAATTCGGTGCGCTTCGTCATGGCCACCATCGAGCATGAGGCGAACCGTCAGGTCGACGTGATCGAAGGCGGCGGCAAGGTGGTGCAGGAAACCCGGCTGTTCGATCCGGGCACCGGCTCCACCCGATCGATGCGCAGCAAGGAAGACGCGCACGACTATCGCTACTTCCCCGATCCCGACTTGCTGCCGCTGGAGCTGGACGATGCCTTCCTCGAGGAATGCCGCGCGAGCTTGCCCGAACTGCCCGACGCCAAGCGCCACCGCTATGAGAACGCGCTGGGACTTTCCGCCTACAACGCCGGGGTGCTGACCGCCGAGGTCGAAAACGCAAAGTGGTTTGAGGCCTTGGTTGCCGCCAGTGCCGCCAAGCAGGGCAAGAGCGAAGCCGACATCGCCAAGCAGGCGGCAAACTGGATGCTGTCCGAACTGCTAGGGGCGCTCAACAAGGCCGGCCTGGGGATGCACGAATCCCCGGTTTCGCCCGAGGCCGGGGCCGAACTGCTCGCCCTGATCGGCGACGGCACGATTTCCGGCTCGATCGCCAAGCAGGTGCTCGAAAAGATGCTGGAGAGCGGCGACAGCGCCGCAACCATCGTCGAGCGCGAGGGCCTCAAGCAGACCAGCGACACCGGCGCGATCGAGGCGGCCGTGGCCAAGGTCCTTGCCGACAACGGCGACAAGGTGGAGCAGTACAAGGGCGGCAAGGAAGCCCTGTTCGGCTTCTTCGTCGGCCAGACGATGAAGGCCATGCAGGGCAAGGCCAACCCGCAGGTGGTGAACGAGCTGCTGAAGAAGGCGCTGGGGTAGACCGGGCCGGAGCCTTTCGGCCAGCAAGGGAGCGGCTCGCAATGAGTGAAGTGGAATCCGCTCCCGAAGTGCTGGCGAAGATCGATAGCGCCGTGGGGAGCGTCCGCCACGGCATGCGCAAGGCGGAAATCGAATTGCTGCTGGAATTGCGCAAGGTGCGACGGGCCTTGCGCGACGCCAAGCAGCACGTTGCCCATCCGCAGCTGACTTTCGGCCAACGCCTGGCCGACCGCTTCGCAGCGACCATGGGATCCTGGCGCTTCATCGTCGTCCAGACTTGCCTCCTGATCGCCTGGGTGGCGCTCAATGTAACGGCCTGGATCAACCATTGGGATCCCTACCCCTTCATCCTGCTCAATCTCGCGCTATCGTTCCAGGCGGCCTACGCCGCGCCGATCATCATGATGAGCCAGAACCGCCAGGCCGACATCGACCGCAGGGCGGCAGAGAACGACTACCAGATCAACGTGAAGGCCGAACTGGAGATCGAACTGCTGCACCAGAAGCTCGACCAGTTGCGTGAACAAGAAGTGCTGGCGCTGACCGAAGCTGTGCGCGAGCTGGCGCGGGCAGTGGGAGACAAGGGCGTGGAAGAAAGGCTGGGCCGGGGCGAAGTTGGGCCCGCGCAAAGTTGAGTACAGCGGTTGCGGCCCAGTTTGCCGATGCGCATATTGTCTGAATGACAACTCGGCTCCCGGCGCTATTCCTTGGTCATGGCTCCCCGATGACCGTCATCTCCGATGTGCCCGAACGGCGCGCGATGGAAGCGCTAGGCCGCAATCTGCCCCGACCCGAAGGTATCCTTGTGATTTCGGCGCACTGGGAAACGCGCGGCAAGACCCATGTGACTTCGGCCGCGCAACCGCGCACCATCCACGATTTTCGCGGCTTTCCCGACGAACTCTACTCCATCGACTACACTGCCCCGGGCTCGCCTTGGCTAGTCGAGCGCATCGCGGCGCTGCTCGGCGAGGACCGGGTTGCGCGAGATGAAATCTGGGGGTTCGACCATGGCGCCTGGGGCGTTGTGCGCCCCATGTTTCCGGCCGCCGAAATTCCGATGGTCGTCATGAGCCTCGACCGCGACTTGCCGATGGACGGGCACTTCGACCTGGGATCCAAACTCGCGGCTTTGCGCAACGAAGGCGTCCTTATCGTGGGCAGCGGAAATGTGGTCCACAACCTTGCCTTGTGGCGGCAGAGCCAAGGTACCCGCCCCGACTGGGCCGAACAGTTTCGCACGAGAATCAATCGCGCGTTGCTGGATGACGACCGGATTTCACTGACACGCTTCGCACCGGACGACGAAGCGGCAAGCCTCGCGATCAATAGCAGTGAGCATTACTTGCCACTGCTCTATGCAGCAGGCGCGCGCCTGCCGGGCGATGCCGTCGCCATTTTCAGCGACAGTCTCGACGGATCGCTTACGATGACTTCAATGCTGTTTGGCGAGGCCGGGCTGGCGCCGGATTAGTATCCGTTTCGAAACCGACTCTTAGACCCGCTTCCCCGCCATCGCCATCTTGCCGAAGGCGCCGGTGTCGATCTCGCCGGTGATCGAATCGCCGTCCACCGTCGCGGTACAGGTGAGAGACATCGGCATGGGGACCTTCATGTCCATCTTCCAAGTCAGCGTGTTGCCGGAAACCTTGCCGTCCTGCACTTCCATGTTGCCCATCGGGTTGGAGACGCTGCCGGTGAAGCTGTCGCCGCTGACTTCGACGACAAAATTGCCCTTCTGGTCGCCCATCGGGGTCTTGGTGGTGACTTCGTAAGTGCCGGCGACGGACATGATACTTCTCCTCAGGGGTTCGATCCTCGAACGGCAGTTGTGGCGCTGCTTACGCCAATGTCAATGGCTTGGGGCAGGCGCCTCGACGAATTCCAGCGGCAGGCCAAGCTTGCGCAACTGCGGCTCCACCACCTTGCGTTCGCCGACGACTACGAAGGTAAGCTGGTCGGGCTGCAGCCAGTCCTTCGCCGCCTGGTTGATCGCCCTGGCGTCGATCGTGCGATAGAGCGAGGGCAGGCTGGCCTGATAATTTTCCGGACGGCCGCCATTGCGGTTGGCCAGGAGCGCGTCCAGCACCTGGCTCAGGGTTTCGAACTGGCTCGGCAAGTTGCGGATATTGCCTTCGGTGACCCGGTTCAGCTCCTCGGCCGTAACCGGCTTGCGCGCCGGAAAAGCCTTCATGTCGGCAATCATCAGCCGCAGCGAATCGCCGGTGCGGTCGGCCTGGACCGGGGCGGCGACCCGGAACATGCCCTGCCCGCGCGGATTGCGCACGGTGGAGCTGACGCCATAGGACCAGCCCTTGTCCTCACGCAGGTTCAGATTGAGCCGCGACAGGAAGCCATTGCCCAGCACCTGGTTGGCGAGGTCGATCTGCTCGAAGCCGGGATCGCGCGCATTTCGCGCAAGGATCCGTCCGCCATAGATCACCGATTGCGGCGAGTTGGGCCGGTCGA
Source organism: Novosphingobium sp. (assembly GCA_041911195.1). Lineage (GTDB taxonomy): Bacteria > Pseudomonadota > Alphaproteobacteria > Sphingomonadales > Sphingomonadaceae > Novosphingobium. The sequence continues at coordinate 3,811 of JAYRPK010000008.1, forward strand.
TCAGCACGATGCGCTGACGCGGGGCGGGGATCGGCGCAGTCAGGCTCTTGACCGGCGCCGGGCTGGCGGGCGCCTTCCAGTCGCCGAAGCTGGCTTCCAGCAGCGGCAGCAATTGCGCCATCTCGATATCGCCGGCAACGAGGAATTCGGCAATATCGGGGCGCAGCCATTTGGCATGGGCGGCGCGCATGTCGGCGGCAGTCAGCTTGTTCAGCCCTGCGGCCGTGCCCAGGCCATCGCTGCCGTTGGCATAGGGATGGCCGGGACCATAGAGCATCGCAATCAGCTCTCGCTTGGCCAGCGAGGCAGGCTCCGAAATGTTCTGGGCGAGCGTCGCCAGGTTCTGGCTGCGCACACGGGCGAAATCGGAATCGCTGAATGCGGGATGCCGGACCACATCGGCCATCAGCGCCAGCGAGGGCTTGAGGTTGGGCACCGGCGCGCCCAGCGAAACATAGCTGGTTTCCAGTTGCGCGGCCGAACTGATGCTGGCCCCCAGCCGCTCCTTTTCCTCGGCAATGGCCGTGGCGTTGCGGCTGGTGGTGCCTTCGTCGAGCATGTCCATCAGCAGGGCCTGGGTGCCCGGCGTATCGAGCGCATCGGCGGCAAAACCCGCATCGGTAATCAGCCACACGCCCACCATGGGAACCGCCTTGCGGTGTGCCAGGGTCACTTTCATGCCGTTCGACAGTGTCGCGTGTTCGATCTGGGGGAAGGCGAAGTCGCCAACTGGCGCCACCGGCGGCGCCACCCGCTTGGGACCCGTGGCTAGGCGCGGGGCGGGACGGCGCGGATCGGGCCGGGGAGCGGGCGTGGAACCCTCATCGCCCCAGCCACCCATGGTCTCGCCCTTTTCGGTCCGCTCGCCGGGGGAGATGGCCAGCGAAAAGGCCGGGCGGCCCAGCCACTTGCGCATGGCCTCGCGCACTTCGCCGGGGGTGACCTTGGCCATCCTGTCAAGGAACTGGCGGAACTCTACCGGATCGCCAGAATAAAGCTGCCCTTCGGCCAGCATGGCCCCCTTGCCGTAGAAGCCGCCGACAACCTCCAGCGCCCCGATCTGCGCGACGATGGCCGATGTCGCGGCGCGCAGCGCCTCGTCCTGGCTGGGCCCTTCCTCGAGGAACCGGGCGATGACTTCGTCGAAGCGTTTTTCCGCCTTTGCGCGCTCGACGCCTTCCTTCACGTCCATCGTCACTTGCAGGTAGCTGACCTGTTCGAAGGTCTGGTTGCTTGCCGAAACCGAATCGGCCAGCTCCTCGCCGCGCACCAGGGCATTGTCGAGCCGCGAGCTTTCCAGCCCGCCCAGCACGCTGAGCCCGACGGTAAGCGCCGGCGTATCCGGATGATTGAGGCCGGGCCCGCTCCAGTTGCGCGTGATGCGCGTGAGCGGCACCTGATCGGTCATTTCGCGCTTGGCCGGGGCGGCCAGCGTGACTGGTTCTGCCACCACCTTAGGCACATCGGGCCCGCGCGGTATGTCGCCGAACCATTTTTCCACCATCGGTCGCGCGGTCGCCGCATCGATATCGCCGGTCAGCGCCAGCACGACATTGTTGGGCGCATAATTGTCGCGAAACCACTGGCGAACATCGCCCAGCGTCGCCGCGTCGAGATCGGCCATCGAACCGATCGTCGAATGGCGATAGGGGTGGCCCACAGGGAACAGGCCGTCGCCCACGGCATAGTCGGTCAGGCCATAGGGCTGGTTGTCGCCCTGGCGCTTTTCGTTCTGGACGACGCCGCGCTGCTTATCGAGCTTGTCCTGCGTCACCGCGCCGAGCAGGTGGCCCATGCGGTCGCTTTCCATGAACAGCGCCAGGTCGAGCGCCCCCTTGGGCACCACTTCGACATAATTGGTCCTGTCGTACCAGGTCGAGCCGTTGGTCGCGGACGATCCGGCGCTTTCGAGCGGAACGTCGAAATTGGGCACATTCTCCGATCCGCCGAAGAACAGGTGTTCGTAGAGATGAGCGAACCCGGTCTTTCCGCGTGGCTCATGCTTGGAGCCGACCCGGTAATAGACCGTCACCCCGACGATGGGCGTCTTGCGATCGGTATGTACCACGGTGGTGAGGCCATTGGGCAGTGTGAAGCGCTCGTATGGAATGTCCACCGCCTTGACCAGTTCGGACAAGGCAGCGGGTTGCGCAGGCACGGGGCTGACGCTGGCGGCGGGTTCGGGAGGCGGGGCGCTCGCCACTTGCGGCGCGGGCTGGGTAGCGCAGCCGGCAAGGGCAAGCGCGGCAAAGGCGGCGGTCAGGATCTGGCGCATGACAGGCAGGCTAGACCATTGGCGGGCAAAGCGAAAGCGGTTCCAAAGGCCTGCGACAGGCTCCGCTAGTCCCGCTCGATGGTGCCGTATTTCAGCACCCTGGTGCCATTGGCGGGAAGCGTTACCGCCCAGATCCGCTTGCCGGGCTTGGCGATCAGGCCGCCAGGCAATCCGGAAAAGGCATAGGGCCCGGCATTGGGAAATTCGATTTCCACCCGAGCCGGTCCGGGATTGGCGTTGCGCAGGGTAATGGTGTGCTGCACCACCTTTTCGCCGCCGTCGCTGGCGGCCTCGATGGTGACATCGTTCGCCTCGTGCAGGACGAATTCGACTTCCTCGTCCACTGCCTTGTCGGCGATCGAACTCTCGCCGATCAGCATGCGCCCGGCCGGGCCCTCCTGGAAAAACGCCGCCTTGCCCGAAGGTAGCGGCTCGCCCAGCCCATCTTGCTTGCGGTTCTTGAAGCGGAACAGCAGTTCGGGATCGCCGGGCTCATCGGCTTCGATGCGGGCGCGATAGATCAACTGACCCTGCACACGCTCCTTCATCATGAAGGCAACCTGCTTCTGCGACTGCGCGGCGACGGTAACCGGCACGGGAATGCGATAGAGCTTCAGGTCGCCCAGCGCTTCCTGCACGGCCTTGACCGCCAGTTGTCCCACCGCGCCGCCCCTCATACTGACTGCTGAAGGCACCATCATCTCGCGGCTGGCGACGGCATCTTCGAACACCATAGACATCGGCGCGGCTCCTGGCGGCGGAGGCGGCGGGTTGAGCCCATCCGTGGTCTTGCCCGCAGGCCAGCATTGCGAGGCCTTGTTCAGCCAGCCCGCCTCCTGCCTGATCCGCCGCCCGGTATCGTCGCGGGTATCGGCCGAGCGGTTGACCTTGCCCGCCACTGCCGCCGTGGTGGCATCGATGAAGCTGGTCTCGTCGCCGCTCGCCATGGTCAGCCACGAGAGCAACTGCATCGACTTGCCGTCGTCCGATAGGGTCCCGACATAGGTCGCGTCCCAGTCGAACCCGGTGGCGATATAGGCCAGGGTCACGGTAACGCGTCCCCCCGGCTGGTCCTTGGTGGTCATCGACAGCACCGGCTTGGCGGAAAGCCCGGCAGGAACGCCGGGATAGATCAGCGTCTGGTTCAGCCCGGAACAATAGACCGCCTCCACCCCCTGCGGCGTGGTCAGCACCAACCGATCGGCAGCGGAGCGGATCGTCGCGCGTTCCTCTGTGACCTTGCCGGTGGCGGGATCGGTGCGGCGAAGGATCACCTGCTGGCCGGTGAAGCCATCCACAAGACCCTTCTGCGACAGCAGGGCCGCGTCGCGGTTGCGCTCGCGCGGGCTGGTGCCGAATAGGATCGCCGACTGCGGAACGATGCCGCCCGCGACGCCTTCGAAACGCACCACGACTTCGCCCGGCGGCAGGTCGATCGTGCGGGTCTCGGCGATGAGGGCGAAGGCGGAAGGATTGGCGCGGTTGATGGTATCGTCCACGCCGCGATCGGGATCGCGGTAAAGCGTGACGGCGACCTTGCCTGGGGCGTCGGAGACCACCACCGGCGGGGCGGCCAGGGCGGGGGTGGGGAGGAGGACAGCAGCCAGCAAAATCCTCCTCCGAAGGGGGAGAGGGACCATGTGAAGCATGGTGGAGGGGCACAGGCGGGATAACTTGACCTTACGAGGCAGAATCATCCCGAGGGTGCCCCTCCACCCCGCCCTTCGGGCGCGGTCCCCCTCCCCCTTCGGAGGAGGTTTTTTACCGAACCTCACCACGGCGTCAGGAACGTAACCGTCAGTTCGGTCTTGCCATTGGCCGGAACCGGCACTTCCCAATGGCGCTGGTCGGCATTGTCCTGCTCGCCCTTGATGCTCTCTTCCGGCACGCGCAGGTCTCGCCACCACCACCACTGGTTGAGGCCGGCCTGAACCACGTCGACCGTCACCGGCACATTGCGCGCATTGGTGACAATGTAGCGCATCTGGGTGCGGTAATAGGTCTTGGGCCGCTCGACATAGGCCTCGGTCACCTTGCCGTCGGCGTAGGTCACTTTCCAGCGCGCGAATTTCTCCCATTCGTCGAGCGTCACCACTTCGCGCTTCTCGACCACCGGCTGCACCTTCACGTCGAAGGCGTCGCCGGTCTTGATGGCAAGGCTGGAGCCACCCGGGGTGTGGGCAATGCCGCTTTCGCCGATGAACTGCGCCTGCCCCTGGCTGTCGCGCATGTAGACGCGCACCGTGCCTGCCGGCAGCGCCGCACCGACTCCGCCGGAGCGTGAGGAGGAGAACTTTAGCACGGACGCCGCGCTCTGCGCCTCGCTCTGCGCGCCGAGCCACTGGTTGCGGTATTCATAGCCCTTCCTTGCCGGTACGCCCTCGGCATTGAGGAAGCTCACCTGCTTGGTCTGGGCATTGGCGACGGTAGTGCGGCCCTCGATCGGATAGATGTGCAGGTCGCCCAGTTGCTGACCGCTGCTCTCGGTGCCCGGCCGGTTGCCGCGCGGACCGGCGCTGCGCCCGTTGTAGCCACCATAGTACTGCTGCACCTGGCCGACCTCGCCGGCGACCAGCAGCATTTTGGCATTGCTGAAGGTGGTGCCGGTGTTGTTGTTGAGCGTCACCCAGCCCTGCATGTCGATCTTGCCGGCAGCCTCGTCGAACAGGGTGACGTAATCCGCCTTCCAGCCCAGCCCGGGCGTCAGATAGCTGAGCCCGAGTTCACGAGAGCCGGCACGGCTGGCATCCAGCGTGACCGACAGGGTCGGGCGGGCGCGCAGGTTGGGCGGGATCGAATCGAAGATCACCCGCACCGGCAGCCCGTCGTCGCGCAGCACTTCGATCCTGTCGCCGATCCGCACGACCACGCCGCCGTTCGCCGCCAGCACCAGCGCCCGCTCGCGCGTTTCCGCGCCGGTCGCGGGGTTGGTGCGCAGCAGGGTGACTGTCTGCCCCACTGCCTTCTGCATCAGAGCCGAGGGGCTGAGCAGGTCGTATTCGTAGTTCTGCTCGACGATGCCGAAACCCTCGCCCGACAGCGTCACTGTCTCCGGCCGGATCATCGCCGATACGTCTGGGAACTCCTGCCGCGAGCGGCCGGCAGGCAGCGTCACCTGGCGGATGTCGTGCACCAATGCCAGGTTGTTGTTGTAAATAGTGACCGACAGGTCTCCCTGCCCGCCTTCGGCCATGGCAGGAATCGCACAGAGCAGCAGGCCCGCTCCGGCAGCAACCGAAATGCGCTTCATCGCATCCCCCTTCTCAGGACGGAGCGGCATGACAGCCGCTTCAACATACGCCAGCAACCATGCGGCGCATGTCCGGAACCTGAACGATAAGAGCGATTTGCGCGAGCGGGACTACCCTCGCTGGAAAACCTGCCCGCTGTCGAACATCGAAATACGCCAGTGGCCATCGGCCTCGCGCTTGGCTTCCATGCGCACGTCGGCAGTGGCCAGCGGATCGCAGTACCCACCGATCGGCGGCGTGCCGGCCTTGGCGAAGAACAGCAGTTGAAAGCCCATGCGCGCCCTGTCCGCTCCATCGAAATAGACGCGTACGCTCATGATCTGGTGGCGCATCACCGGCTTGCCGCCTGCGGCCATCATCCGGTCTTCGCGATCGAAATAGAACTGGCAGGTTTCATCCAGCCCTTCGCGCCATTGGCCGCCGACGTTGTAACGGACATCCTTGGTCAGCACATCGGCTTCCCGCATCTTCAGGCCATCGTGGATGTCGAGCTCGTCCGCCCACTCATAGACGACCTGCTTGATCGCCAGCACGTCGGCTGCCTGTTCGGCGGTGAATTTGGCCATGATTCTCTCCCTCGGGTTGCGAGGGAGGGTTATCCTGCACTCGGCTTCAAGCCAAGTGCTTCCACGCCGGAACCGTGCCTCAAACTTGCTTCTTGCGCACCGACCAGACGAAACCATCGAACCAGAAGTGCAGCAGCGAGCAGGCGATGAACGGTGCCAGCAGCCATTGCACGCGGATCATGCTGGCAAGCCAGTAGAGCACGGCCAGCACGGCACAGAACACGATGAACAGGTCGAATGCACGCCGGCGGCTGCCGCTGACCAGTGCCTCCATGCCCTTGCCTTCCTTGACCCAGACCAGCGCGAAATATTGCAGGGCGTGATAGATGTTGATCGCCGCCAGCGCCACCGGCGGCGACGAGAAGCCCCAGGCGAGAACCGAAATCAGGCCCGTGGCCACCATGGTCGCCAGCTTCAGCGCGGGCATGCGATAGCCATTGCGGATCGCCCGGGCATAGTCCGCCACCGACCAGGCCACGACAATCACCCATGCCGCGATCGCTGTCCAGGTAATGGCCGTCAAATGGCCTTCCAGCACGCCGGGAATCCTGGTCAGCTCCGTCCAGCCCAGATGGCCGAACTCGTTCAACGACGAAAGGTGGTAGGGCAGCGAGGCGCCGGCCGCCAGCGGCCCGACATACATGACCCAGTTGAGCCGCAGGTCCGTCCGGCGCAGTTGCTCGGCCGGGTTGCCGGCCTTCATGTCGTAGATCCGCGCCAGGCCGAAATTCTGCAGCGCGCTGTGATGCGCATCCCAGAACACCGACAGCACGATGCCGATAATCAGCGCGGCAGGCGACAGCATCAGCGCCGCCAGCAGCAGCACGGGCACCACCGTCAGACGGAACTTGTGCGTCTGAAACACCTCGCGGTTGAGATAGGCGCGCGGCGCCACGGCGACGAGATGGCCATAGGTTATGAGAATGCTGAACATGCCAAGCACGCCCACGGTCCGCGCTTCGGCGGCAGCAGGCAGCAGGCTGGCAAAACCGACCCAGGCCAGTACGAAGGCGAAAGCAAGTATCGGCGTGGCCCAGAAGAACAGCGCATCGAACCGCGGGCCGGTTATGCACCGGGCCGGATCGCGCAGTTCTTCGACAAAACGCCGCAGCGCACCAGACGGCTTTTCAGCCTGTAGCGGTTGACTTGCCATCTGATCTTCGCCCCCGTTTCCGGCGCAATGCTTAACGCAGGAATGGTTAGCGAAAGGTAAGTGGCGGCAGGGTGCAAGGAAATTTGACTCATGTCCTTGTGTTGCCAATAAGCAACACTATCTCCTGCGCATCAGGAGGACTTCCACCCCATGAATCTCGAAAAATTCACCGATCGCGCCAAGGGTTTCCTGCAAAGCGCGCAGACCGTGGCGATCCGCAACAGCCATCAGCGGATCAGCCCCGAGCACGTGCTGAAGGCCCTGCTCGAGGACAATGAAGGCATGGCCGCGGGCCTCATCCAGCGCGCCGGGGGCAATGCCAAGCTGGCGACCGCCGAAGTCGACAAGGCGCTGGCCAAGGTGCCGGCCGTCTCGGGCAGTGGCGCACAGCAGACGCCGGGGCTCGACAACGACGCCGTGCGCCTGCTCGATCAGGCAGAACAGCTGGCAACCAAGGCGGGCGACAGTTTCGTTTCGGTGCAGCGCCTGCTGCAGGCGCTGGCGTTGTCCGGTGGCGCCGCAGGGCAGGCGCTGAAGGCGGCGAATGTCGATGTGAAGGCACTTGAGACCGCGATCCAGGAAGTCACCGGCGGACGCAGCGCCGACAGCGCCTCGGCCGAAGAGAGCTACGAGGCGATGAAGAAATATGCGCGCGACCTGACCCAGGCGGCGC
>JAYRPK010000009.1:0-1976 GCA_041911195.1 Novosphingobium sp.
CTGGTCCAGACAGTCTGGGCGATGTTTTCCAGGTTCACCTGGTGGCAGATGCCGGTGCCCGGGGGGACGGCGTAGAAGTTGTTGAGCGACTTGGAGCCCCACTTGAGGAAGTCATAACGCTCCATGTTGCGCTGGTATTCGATCTCGACGTTTTCCTCGAAGGCCTTGGGGTGGCCGAATTCGTCGACCATGACCGAGTGGTCGATGACCAAGTTGACCGGGACCAGCGGGTTGATCTTGCTTGTGTCGCCGCCGAGCTTGGCGATGGCGTCGCGCATGGCGGCCAGGTCGACCACGCAGGGCACGCCGGTGAAGTCCTGCAGCAGCACGCGGGCCGGGCGATACTGGATCTCGTTGCTGCTTTCCTTCGGGTTCTTCTGCCAGTCGGCAATCGCCTGCACGTCGCCGGTGGAAACGGTGAAGCCGCCGTCCTCGAAGCGCAGCAGGTTTTCCAGCAGGACCTTCATGCTGAAGGGCAGGCGCGAGATGTCGCCGATCTTGGCCGCCGCCTTCTTGAGCGAATAATAGGCATAGTCCTTGCCGCCCACGTTGAGCGTGCTGCGCGTGCCGAGCGTGTCCTGTCCGACCTGAGTCATTTGGCCTGTTTCCCCGATGCTGAGTGAGCTTTCGCCCGAGCATGAATGCTGCAATGCGAAAGGTGGATTCGTCGCGAGGCCGATGCGCGGAGATTGGGCCTAGGTCAAGGGTCAGACTCCGTTTCGAAACACACGGAAGAGCGAGTTTCGGGCCACCGCCCACCCCGCTCCCCCGGCCCGACCACTCACAGGGTACCATGTCCGGGTGGTTGGGCCGGGGGAGCGGGGGGGCGGTGGTGCGATTGTCAGACTGAAGTCTGTTCCGTCCGCTGCCGCGCCGCCACCAGGCAGCCGACGACAATCAGCGCCGCCCCGGCCACGATCTCCATGGTCACCCTCTCCCCGAACCATAGCCAGCCGAACAGCGCGGCCCAGAGGAAGCCGGTGTATTCGCTCGGTACCAGCACCTGCGCCTCGGCCCGGGCATAGGCCCAGGACAGCAGCAGCAGCGCGCCCACCGCCAGCACCGCGGCTAGCGCGATGTGGCCGAGCGTTTCCGGCGCCGGCCATGTCAGCAGCCAGGGCGCGGCGACCAGCAGGATCAGGCCGGTGAACAGGTTCTGGAACAGCGCCACTTCCACCGGCCCCGCCAGCAGGGCCTGGCGGCGCTGCAGCACCAGGTTGATCGCATAGAACACGGCGGAAACCAGCACGGCGGCGACGCCCAGCAAGGCTTGGTTCGAATAGTGGCCCTGCCCGAAGCGCGCATAGCCGATCAGCAGAACGCCGGCGATGCCGAGCAGCGAGGCGGCAATCGCCGAGGGGCGGATCACTTCGCCCAGCAGCACGGCGGCGAGATAGAGCGCGATCAGCGGCGCGATGAAGGACAGGGCGATCGATTCGGCCAGCGGCAGCCGCACCACTGCGTAGAAGAACAGCGGCGCCATGCAGGCGACCACCACCGAGCGCTGCACATGCACTTTCAGCGCCGGCCCGCGCGGCAGTCGCCGCTCGCCCATCAGCCAGGGCGCCAGCATCAGGGCGCTGCCCATCAGGTTGCGCAGCAACAAGGCGCTGTAGACCCCGGCATCGAGCGAGGCGCGCTTCATCGTCGCGTCCATCAGGCTGAACAGTCCGACCCCCGCGCCGGCGACAAGGAAAGGCAGGATCGGGGGGTGCTGGCGGGCCATTCTCCACCGCTTAGGGCCAAGTTCGGCTTGCGTCACCCGCGCGTGCGATTCATCATTGAGTAATCCGCGATCGGAAATGGTATAGAGCAGGGGGGAGCCGCATTCCCCGTGCGGCGCCCGCGATGAATCAGGAGATGAAGGTGTTTTTGCGTACACGTGCCTTGCGGGCCCTGGCCCTGGCTTCCGCTTTCGGACTTCCGCTTTCTGCCATGGCCGCGCAGGCTGATCCGGCAGCGACCGCCAGCCAGCC
>JAYRPK010000010.1:0-14655 GCA_041911195.1 Novosphingobium sp.
GGGCGGGTGCCCCTTCCAGCCGTCAGGCTGGCAAGTAATGGCTTGCGGTCTTCCCAGTTAGTCCCGGCGCGGCCACTCGCGCCGCGCGCCGATGGCGGAGATCAACGTCACGCCGCTGGTCGATGTCATGCTGGTGCTGCTGATCGTGTTCATGGTGACGGCGCCGCTGCTCAAGGCGGGGGTGCCGGTCGAACTCCCGGACAGCCGGGCAAAGCCGCTGGCCGAACAGCGCAGCCAGATCGCCTTGAGCCTGACCCGCGATGGCGCATTGTTCATCGACAATGCGCAAGTGCCGTCCGGCGAACTGGCGGCGCGCCTCGCCGCGATCAGGCCCGGGCCAGAGGGCAAGCTGCCGCTGGTGACGCTGCGTGCCGATCGTGCGCTCGATTATGGCCGGGTCATCGCCGTAATGGGCGAATTGAACCGCGCGGGCTTTACCTCGATTTCGCTGGTGACCTCGGCCAGCCCGGTCGAACCCGCGCTCACTTCCGGTTCAGCCAATGGCGAATAGGGCCTATTCCATGCAGAGCCGCGAATTCGCAGGTGAAGAGCGCGTCGGCCTGGCGATAGCCTTGGCCGCCCATGCCGCGCTGCTGGGCCTGATCGTCTGGCATCCGCCGATGGCCGTCCCGGCACCTCCGCCCGAGCGAATTTCGGTGACCCTGTCCGACGAAGTGGGCCTGACGTCCACCTCGCCCGAGCCCGATGCCATGGCCGCGCCGGATACGGCGCCCGAACTGGGCGAGCAGGTCGTCGAAGTGCCCCAACCGGTCACGCCGCCCCGGCCCGCGCCGATTGCCGCGCCCCAGCCCAGGCCGCAGCCAGACATCATTGCCGAGATTGCCAAACGCTCGCCGGCGCGGCGCGTGATTCCCCGTCCGCCGGGGGCAAGCCGCATCAGCAACGATTTCCTCAATGGCGTTCCCGGCGCCCAGGCCACCGGAACCTCGCGCAATCCACCCGCTGCGGCGATCGGCCCGGGCGTCCAGGCCTCGCTGGCGGGCGCGATCTCGCGGCAACTGCGCCCTCACTGGGCAGCGCCGCAGGGCGCGGACGCGGAAAAGCTGGTGACTTTGGTGCGCTTCCGGCTGGGCCGCGACGGCAGCCTGATGGGGGCTCCCGAAGTTGTCAGCCAGACCGGCATTACGCCCGCCAACGAGGCGCAAAAGCGGCTGCATGCCGAACAGGCCATCCGTGCGGTCAGGCTGGCCGCGCCTTTCGATCTTCCCGATGAGTATTTTTCCGCATGGCAAGTGGTGACTTCCCGTTTCGACCGAAGGCTTTCGCAGTGAAGGCGCGGCACGCCTTGCTGGCCCTGGCCCTTGCGCCGCTGGTTCCGGCCTTTGCCCAGCCCGCGCCGACGATCGAGCCGGCGCCGCTGGATCAGGCCTCACCGCCCGCGCCCGAAGGCCTGTCGGTGACGGTGTCGGACGACAGCGAGTGGCAGAACCTGGGCATAGCCATTCCCAATTTTCCGACCGATGCCGATGTCGCGACTCAGACCAATGCCGGATCGACGGCGGCGGTCGGCAGGGGGCTGGCGGCGATCGTCGCGGGGAACCTGCGGAACAATGGCCTGTTCAAGCCGTCCGGGCCCGATGGCCTGCCCCAGCCGCTGTTCGGCGAAGTGCCCGCGCCCAACTATGCGCTGTGGCAGGGCCGCAGCGCCGAGCGGCTGGTGCAGGGCTCGGTCCACGCCAATGCCGATGGCTGGCTGGTGGTGGGCTGCTATCTCTATGACGTGCCGCTGCAGCAGCAACTGGCCGGCACCAGTTGGACCGTGCCGCCCAGCGACTGGCGCCGCGCCGCGCACAAGTGCGCCGACCTCGTCTATTCGCGCCTCTCGGGCGAAAATCCGTTCTTCGACAGCCGCATTGCCTATATTTCAGAGACCGGCCCCAAGAACCGCCGCGTCAAGCGGCTGGCGGTGATGGATTCGGACGGAGCCAACCACCGCTTCCTCACCAGCGGCCAGGCGATCGCACTCACCCCGCGCTATTCGCCGGACTACAAGTCGATCCTCTACCTCTCCTACCTCAACGGCAATCCGCGGATCTATGTCTACGATCTCGCCAGCAACAGCCAGCGGCTGATCTTCGAGGGGCGCAATCCCACTTTCGCGCCGCGCTGGTCGCCCGATGGCAAGTGGATCCTCTATTCGATGGCGACCGCGGGCAATACCGACATCTACCGCATCTCGGCCCAGGGCGGGCAGAGCCAGCGGCTGACCAACGGCCCCGGGATCAACATCGGCGGCAGCTTCTCGCCCGATGGCTCGAAGATCGTGTTCGAAAGCGACCGGTCGGGCAGCCAGCAGGTCTATGTGATGAACGCCGACGGGTCCGAACAGCGCCGCATCAGCTTCTTCGGCGGCCGCGCGGCAACGCCGGAATGGAGCCCGCGCGGAGATCAGATCGCCTTCACACACATGGGCGGCAATTTCCGCATAGCAGTGATGAACCCGAATGGCGGCGACATGCGCCTGCTGACCGATAGCTGGCAGGACGAAGCCCCGACCTGGGCGCCCAATGGACGGATCATCCAGTTCTTCCGCTCGGAACGCGGCAGCGGCCAGGCGTCGCTGTGGCAGGTCGACCTGACCGGGCGCAACGAGCGGCGCCTGCCGACCCCTTCGGGAGCTTCCGATCCAGCCTGGGGGCCAATCAGGCCGTGACTGACTTGAATGCGTAGAACAGGAATCGAAAGGAGAAGGCCATGAACCGCAGGAACATCGCACTGGTGCTTTTCGCCAGCGCAGCGCTTTCGGCCTGCGCCGCCAAGGCGCCCAAGCAATTGCCGCCCGATCCCGGCGGTCCGACAACCGACCAGACCAGCGATGGTACGCCGATCCCCGGCACCCAGGCCGATTTCCTGGCCCAGATGATGGGCCGGGACACGATCTATTTCGATACCGACCGCTATAACATCGATAGCGAGGATATGGCCGCGCTGTCTGCCCAGGCCCAGTGGCTGATGCGCTATCCCGGCAAGCGCGCGACGATCGAGGGACACTGCGACGAACGCGGCACCCGCGAATACAACCTGGCGCTGGGCGAAAGGCGGGCCACTGCTTCGGCGAACTACCTGATGTCGCTGGGCGTCGCCGCAGAGCGGCTGAGCACGGTCAGCTATGGCAAGGAACGGCCGGCGGCGCTGGGTTCGGACGAATCGAGCTGGGCGAAGAACCGCCGCGCGGTGACGATTACGATCGACTGATTAGCGGGCTGGCGTGACGATGGCAGCAGCGTGCGCCTGGCCAACCGGGTTGGCTAGGCCGGCCGGAGCCTGGATCGCATGCGGTCCCAGCAAGGCATAGGCTGCCATCAGGAAAACCGAGAGCGCCGAGGAAATTGCCAGTTGCTTGCTCATTGCGTCCTAAACCTTACCTAGGTGACTATAAGCATCGTTAGTTGATTTTGCAACGCAGCAATTACAAATCGCAGCTTAAATTTCCATGAACCGAATGCCGGGGTTGCACCGGTCCCCGCGCTAGGCCTATCGCGGGCGTGATGAGCAAGGCGCGCAGATCGAATGACTGGGGCTTTCCCCGCTGGCGCGGTTATGGCGGCGGGCGCGAGGCGGCGCAGGTGCGCCTTTGCGACCGGGTGGGTTGCGACCAGCCCGGCAATTGCCCCGCGCCCAAAAGCCCCAACAGCCCGGACCGCTGGTATTTCTGCCAGGCCCATGCCGCCGAATACAACAGCTCGTGGGACTATTTCGCCGGGCTTTCCGCCGAGGAAGCGGCCGAGCGCGAAAAGAGCGAACGCCAGACGCACGAAGGTTTCCGCGAATCGGCGCACTATGGCTGGGCGGGCTCGGGTGACGGCAGCCGCAGCCGCGACGAATTGCGTGCGCTGGAACTGCTCGAACTGGAACCAGATGCCGATTTCGATGCCGTGAAGAAGGCCTGGCGGGCAAAGGCCAAGCTCGTCCATCCGGACGTGCGGCCCGGCGATGCAGAGGCAGCCAAGGCCTTCCAGGCGCTGCAACTGGCCTACGAAGTGCTGCGGTCGGCGGAAGAGCGGCGGGAGTGGAAGGGCTAGACCCGGTGTGATGCGGGGCTTGCCTCGCCGCGCAGCATTAGAAACATAACCGCTCCCGCCATCGAGGCGCCTGCGCTAATCGCCAGGAACAGGTTGAAGTTGCCGGTGACGCCCAGCAGGTAGCTCAGCAACAGCGCGCCGCTGGAGGTTGAGATCGACATCGCCATGGTCATCAGGCCCATCACCGAACTGTAGAGCGCCACGCCGAACTTGCCGGCAACCGCATAGGCGACGATGTCGCCCTCCGAGCCATAGGAGAAGCCGATCAGCACCACTGCCGCCATCAGCACCGCATAGGCATCGAAGCTCGATGCCAGCAGCAGCATGCCGAAGCTGGGCAGCCCCATGCACAGCAAGCCGACGATCGGCACCGACCAGCGATCGAGCGCCGCGCCGGAAACGAACCGGCCGGCCAGCACGCCTAAGGGAAAGGCTGCCAGCAGCGCGCCGACTCTGGCGGCATCGACGCCGTTTTCCATCAGCAGCAGTTTGAGCTGGGAAAGCGCCAGCACCTGCGACAGGTTGCACAACAGCATGGCCACGGCGAGGATCCAGAAAACCCGGTTGCGGAAGATCGCCGGGTAGTCTTCGCGCGCGCGGCGCCTCGGCGGCGGTTCGGCACCGGGCTCGCGCCTTTCCTTCGGCAGCAGTATCAGCGTGATGATCGACGACACGAAACTGAATCCCGCCAGCACATAGTAGGTCGAGCGCCAGCCTTCCGCCTCGATATGGGCATTGAGCACCGGCCCGGCGATCACCCCGGTAAGATTGGGGCCGACCGCAACGATGGCCAGGGCCAGCCCCCGCGCCAGATTGGTATGCTGCACCGCGAGCCGGCTGTAGACCGTCGATGTCATGGTGATGCAGAAGATCGTCTGGAACAGGTAGATGGCGACATATTGCCACATTGGCCCGGTCATGAACGAATAGAGGATGAAGCTGAGCGGCAGCGTGACCATGCCGATCATGACGGTCCGGGTGACTCCGATGACGTCGGCAAGCCGCCCGGCGATGGGGATGCAGATCGCAGCAACCAGCGAGATCGAGCCAAGCGCGGCGAAGGCGGACCGCGACCAGCCGAATTCCTCGATCAGGTGCGGTGCGATGACGCTTGGGGCATAGAGCGAAAGAGCGGCATAGCCGGTGCCGAGACCGAATGTCGCCGCCAGCAGCGGCCGCCAGTTTTGCCGCAGTTCGGCCCAGTACCCAGCCATGCATTCTCCCAGCCGTTTATCGCTGCACCGCTTCTGGCGGGGTCAGGCACACCGCAGAGTTCCAGCGATCACCCTGCGGTCCTTACCATCCCTCGGGCAAGATCCCGACAGCTTTTCGGCAGGCCTATTTCGGCGACAGCACCATCAGCATCTGGCGGCCTTCCATGCGGGGATAGGCCTCGATCTTGGCGACTTCGGCGGTGTCTTCCTGCACCCGGCGCAGCAGGTTCATGCCAAGCTGCTGGTGCGCCAGTTCGCGGCCACGGAAGCGCAGGGTGACTTTCACCTTGTCACCATCCTCGATGAAGCGGTGGACGTTGCGCATCTTCACATCGTAGTCGTGATCGTCGATGTTGGGACGCATCTTGATTTCCTTGATGTCCTGCGTCTTCTGCGTCTTGCGCGCGGCATTGGCCTTCTTCTGCGCTTCGTAGCGGAACTTGCCGACATCGAGGAACTTGCACACCGGCGGATCGGCGTTGGGCGAAACCTCGACCAGGTCGAGCCCCACATTCGCCGCCTGTTCGATCGCTTCTTTGGTATACATGACGCCAAGGTTCTCGCCCTCGTCGTCGATCACGCGAACCTTGTCGACGGTAATCATATCGTTGTAGCGCGGCCCGCTCTTTACGGGGGGCGTCATCATGCGCCGGGGTGGGGGTGCTATTTTCCGATCTCCTGAAGTGTCATCTGGCTTGCGCGCGTCCTTAGAGCGAATCGCCTGCCTAATGAAAGCGGGAAATTCACGGGGCCGCACGCCATAGAGGATAACGCAACAGCCTGCCGCTGGCTGAAGTCAGTGCGTCGATTTGGCCGGCGGGCTGCAATGCGGCGATGATTTCGCTCGAAGCGGCATCCATTCCTCCGGTCAGCGCGCCGAATGCGGGCAGGATCATCCGGTTCTCGCTTGCCACGGCGCAGGGCCGGGCGATCCGCCGCCCGCGCGCGGAAATGACCAGTTTGGGATGGAAATGGCCGGAAAGCTCGGGCCGGGTTTCGCCGGGCAGGGCGCGGTGGCGCAGGACCAGGCCGTTTACCTCAAGCGCGCCGGCGCCCTGGTGCGTTCCGGTATCGTGATTGCCGTCGATCCACACCCAGTCGGTCGCGCGCATCAGCGCGGCCAGCATGCCCGCCGCATAGGGCTCCAGCCGCTCCGCGCCCTGGCGATCATGGAAATTGTCGCCAAGGCAGAACACCCGCCGCGCCCCGGTTTCGCGGATCGCCAGGGCCAGCCGTTCCAGCGTCTCACGGCTGTCGTAAGGCGGCAACATCTGGCCCTTGCTGGCGAAGAAGCTGGCCTTTTCGAGATGCAGGTCGGCCACCAACAGGGCCCGTTCGCTCACCCAGTAGAGCGCGCGGGCACCCACCAGCCGCAATTCCTGACCTGCGAACGAAAGGGGAACCATGGTGCGGGCTTGCCCCAAGCCATGCGATTTGGCAAGCGCTGGCGATGACTGACTGGAAACCCTGCACCCAACGCGCGAAAGAGTGGTTCGAGACCCTGCGCGACCGTATCTGCGCCGAGTTCGAGGCGATCGAACGCGAGGCCGGCAGCGATGCGGCCTTCCAATACACTCCCTGGCAGCGCGAAGCAGTCGAAGGCGGTGCGGAAGGGGAGACGGGTGGCGGCACCCGCGGGTTGATCAAGGGCAAGGTGTTCGAGAAAGCGGGGGTCAACATCTCCACCGTCCATGGCGCGCTCAAGGCGGATTTCGCCGGGACGATCAACGGCGCCAGCGCCGAGCAGCCGGCCTTTTCGGCCACCGGTATCAGTCTTGTCGCCCACATGGCCAATCCGCATGTGCCTGCCGTCCACATGAACACCCGCTTCCTCACCACCACCAAGGCCTGGTTCGGCGGCGGCGCGGACCTCAACCCGCCGATCCCTTATGACGAGGACACCGCCGAGTTCCACGCCGAGCTCAAGGCCGCCTGCGACGCCCACGGCGCGGACTATTACGAGCGCTACAAGAAGTGGGCGGACGACTATTTCTACATTCCCCACCGCCAGGTCCATCGCGGCGTCGGCGGCATCTTCTACGATCACCTGGAATGCGCCGACCTTGCGGAGTGGGAGCGCAATTTCGCCTTTACCCGGGCAGTGGGCGAGGCCTTCCTCGCCGTCTTTCCCCGGCTGGTGCGCCGCCGCATGGGCATGGATTTCACGCCGCAAGACAAGCTGCGCCAGCTCGAATATCGCGGGCGCTATGCCGAGTTCAACCTGGTCTATGACCGGGGCACCCTGTTCGGGCTGAAGACCGGCGGCAACATCGACGCGATCCTGATGAGCCTGCCGCCCGAGGCGGTGTGGAGCTGAACGGCAAAGGGGAGAGGGGCATGGCTGCGCGGCTGATCCGCAAGATCGCGCTGGCCGCGCTGGGCGCGGCGATGCTCGCGCTGCCGGTCCAGGCGCGGGACAGTGCCTTCACCATTGCGGTGATCCCGGACACCCAGAACTACATGGACTACACGCACCAGAAGGCGGAACATTTTCCCTTCGACGCCAGCGAGCAGTTCCTCGAGCAGATGCGCTACATCGCGGCCAACGTCGAATCGGCGGGCGGTGAGATTGCCTTCGTGACTTCGGTCGGCGATGTCTGGCAGCACCAGACCAAGCCGGTCGACCCCGCCCACGCCGCGCGCGGGCTGGGCCGGGTTAACAACCCGATGCTCTCCCGCTTCGTCTATACTTCCGACAAGGTTCCCGCTTTCGAGATGCCCATGGCGGCGCAAGGCTATCGGCTGATCGCCGGCAAGGTGCCCTTCTCGGTGGTGCCGGGCAACCACGATTATGACGCGATGTGGCCGGTCGAGCCGCCCAAGGGGCCGGACGGCAAGCCCAAGGTGCCCTTCATGCTGCACGTCGGCGGGCTCGACAATTTCCGCTCGGTGTTCGGTGCTGGCTCGGAATTCTTCCGTGGCAAGCCCTGGTACGTCTCAGCCCACGATGGCGGCGCCGATTCCGCGCAGGTCTTCACTGCCGGCGGCTATCGCTTCCTGCACATCGGCGTGCAGTTCAATCCGCCGGAAAGCACCGTGCGCTGGGTGCAAGGCGTGCTGCGGCGCTATCGCGGGCTGCCGACGATCATCTCCACCCACGATTTCCTCGATACCCAGGGCCGGCGTCTGGCCAATCCGATCGTCGATCCCGCCGCCGTCGATCCCGACGACAACAGTGCCGAAGAGCTCTGGACCAAGCTGATCGCGCCCAACGACCAGGTGTTCATGGTGCTGTGCGGCCACGAGCACGGCCAGTCGCGCCGGATGGACCGTAATGTGCGCGGCAACACGGTCCACCAGATCCTCGCCGATTACCAGGACCGGGGCCAGAGCGCGGCCGATGCCGGGGGCAAGCCGGGGCACGAAAGCTATACCGGCGATGGCTGGATGCGGCTGATGCAGTTCGACATGAGCGGCGCCGTGCCCAGGGTGGTGGTGCGTACCTATTCGACGCACTACAAGTCAGACAGCGATACCCAGCCCAATTATGCCGCCTGGTACCGCCCGCACGAACAGCCGAAGATGACCGACGCGGAATTTCTCCAGGCGGACAGCTTCACCATCGACCTTACCGACTTTCGCCGGCGCTTCGACCGGCGCGCTCGGGTGCGGGGGCGCTAACTGCCCAGATGCAACCCGGCATCCACCATCAGCGTCTCGCCGGTGACGTGCCGTGCCGCCTCGGAGCCGAGGAACAGGGCGCTGCCGGCAATGTCCTCCGGGCTTGAAGCCTGCCTGAGCGGCGTGGTCTTGGCCATGTGCTCGCGCAGCGCCGCCGCTCCACCCGGATAGCCCAACTTGTCGAACCAGGGGCTGTCGATGAAGCCCGGGCAGATTGCATTGACCCGGATCTTCGGCGCCAGGGCCCGGGCAAGGCCCAGCGTCAGCGCATTGAGCGCGCCCTTGGACGCGACATAGGCGAGCGAGGAACCGCCGCCGGTGACGCCCGCGACGGAAGACGTGTTGACCACTGCGGCACGCGGCGAAGCTTCGAGCAGGCCCTTAGCGGCGCGGATCGTCTGGTAGGCGCCGACGACGTTGACCCGGTATATCCGCATGAAATCGTCGCCGGAGAGGGCTTCGAGGTCGCTGTAGGGGGCGATGCGGGTCGTGCCGGCATTGGCAAACAACGCGTCGATCCGGCCGAAGCGCTCCGCCGCAGCGGCCATGGTGCGGCAGGTCTCGTCCTCGCCGACGTCGCCCTGGACGAGAATGGCCTCGGTGCCGGCTTCCTTGACTTGCCGGGCGGTCTCCTCGGCCTCCGCCACGCTGCTGGCGAAGTTGATGATCACCGCCTTTGCGCCCTGCTGAGCCGCCCCCACGGCGATGGCGCGCCCGAGGCCGGTCGAGGCGCCGGTGACGGCAATGATGGTATCGGCATAGGGCGGCGTCATGGTGCTCTCCCGAATTTCTGTCTGGCGAACATTCCAGTTTGCGGCGGGGCGGTCCAGCCCGTTCGGAACAAGCTGTTGCCGCTTAAGGCGGGGCCGGGTAAAGTCCGGCGTCCCATTCGGAGTACCGCCATGCAAATCCGTTCGCCGGCCCTGATTGCCATGGCGGGCGTCCTTCTGGCCGTTCCGTCCGCCCTTTCGGCCGGATCGAACGATGCCCTGGGCCATGCCGCCATGGTGCGGGGCGATGGCACTTCGGCGGGCACCGCGAAGATCGCGCTGCGGCGGGGCAAGCCGGTGCTTGAGCTCAACCTTTCCGGCCTGACGCCAGGGGTTCATGGCGCACACATCCATGCCGTGGGCCAGTGCGGCGGATCGGGGGCTGCCTTTACCGGCGCCGGGCCGCATCTCAATCCGCAGCACCGCAAGCACGGAATGAACAATCCCGAGGGGCATCACCTAGGCGATCTGCCGAACATCACCGCCGATTCCAGGGGCCGCGCCAGGCTACGGCTGGAGCTTGGGCTGAACCCGGGCCAGCTTGCCACGGAACTGTACGACGCGGATGGCTCTGCCCTGGTGATCCATGCCGGCCCTGACGATTACGTGACCGATCCCGCCGGAAACAGCGGTGCGCGCGTTGCTTGCGGAGTGCTGGTGCGGGGCTGAAAAGGGGCGTTTGGGGCAAAACCGCTTGCCCTGAACGCGTGCCGTGGCCCACATGGTCGTCGATATGCTGCGTCAGTACGAACTTGTCGAGAAAGTGAAGGCCTACGACCCCGAGGCTGACGAGGCCTTGCTCAACCGCGCTTATGTCTATTCGGTGGTCAAGCACGGCTCGCAGAAGCGGGCATCTGGCGATCCCTATTTCAGCCATCCGATAGAAGTCGCCGGGCTGATGACCGACCTCAAGCTCGACGAAGAGACTATCGTCACCGCGCTGCTGCACGATACGGTCGAGGATACGCTGGCCACCATCGAGGAGGTCGAGGAATATTTCGGGCCTGACATCGCCCGGCTGGTCGATGGCGTCACCAAGCTCTCCAAGATCGAGACGCTGACTGATAACGAGCGGGCAGCGGAGAACCTGCGCAAGTTCTTCCTGGCGATGAGCGAGGACATCCGCGTACTGCTGGTCAAGCTGGCCGATCGGCTGCACAACATGCGCACGCTCAAGTTCATCCGCAGCGAGGAAAAACGCCGCCGCATTGCCCGCGAGACCATGGATATCTACGCCCCGCTGGCCGAGCGGGTGGGCATGCACGAATACATGCGCGAGATGCAGCTGCTTGCCTTCGAGCAGTTGGAGCCGGAGGCCTATGCGACCATCGCCGGCCGCCTTGCCCAGATCCGCAGCCGGGAAGGCGGGCAGGTCGACGCCATTGCCCTGGCGATCAAGCAGGCGCTGGCCGAAGCGGGGGTCCGGGTCGAAGTGTCGGGGCGCGAGAAGCACCCCTATTCGATCTGGAAGAAGATGGAGGAGCGGCACGTCAGCTTCGAGCAGATCACCGACATCATGGCCTTCCGCGTGCTCTGCGAAAGCCAGGCCGACTGCTACCGGGCGCTCGGCGTGCTGCACACCACCTGGCAGATGATCCCGGGGCGGTTCAAGGACTACATCTCCACCCCCAAGGCCAACGGCTACCGCTCGCTCCATACCGCGCTGATCTATGAGAACTCGATGCGCATGGAAGTGCAGATCCGCACCAAGGACATGCACCGGACCAACGAATTCGGGCTGGCCGCGCATTGGGCCTACAAGCAGGGCGACCGGCCGGACGGGCAGGTGGGCTGGCTGCGCGACCTGATCGAGATCGTCGATGCCAGCCACGACGCCGAGGAACTGCTCGAGCACGCCCGGCTGGCGATCTACCAGGACCGCATCTTCGCTTTCACACCCAAGGGCGCGTTGCGCCAGTTGCCCAAGGGGGCGACTTCGATCGACTTCGCCTATTCGGTCCATACCGATCTGGGCGACACGGCGGTGGGCGCCAAGATCAACGGCCGCCACATGCCGCTGCGCACGCCGCTCAACAACGGCGACGTGGTGGAGATCATCCGCAGCCGCAAGAGCGCGCCGCAGCTGCCCTGGCTGGGCTTCGTCGTCACCGGCAAGGCCCGCGCCGCCATCCGCCGCGCGGTGCGGCAGAAGGAAAAGCAGGAAGTCGCCGCCATCGGCCGCAAGCTGTTCGACGAGATCGCCTCGCGCCTGCCGGCCAAGATCGGCAAGAAGGCGCTGAACGATGCAGTCAAGCGGCTGGGCCTGTCTGGCGAGGATGAGTTGATGGCGGCCATCGGCATGGCCAAGCTTTCCGACCGCCAGGTGATGGAAGCGCTGGTGCCGGGCAGCGCCAAGGCCATGTCCGATGCCGAGGACTGGCCCACCCAGTCGCGCGCCATTTCGATCCGTGGCCTGACGCCGGGCATGGCCTTCCACCTTGCCGACTGCTGCCACCCGGTACCGGGCGACCGCATCGTCGGCCTCAAGCAGCCGGGCAAGGGGGTGGAAGTCCACGCCATAGACTGCATGGCGCTGGCCAGCGGCGTCGATGCCGACTGGCTGGACCTGTCCTGGGGCGAGCGGACCACCGGCGCTGTAGGCAGGGTACGGGCCGTGCTCTACAACCGGCCGGGCACGCTCGCCGAAATGACCGGCATCTTCGCCAGCAACAAGGCGAACATCGTCCATCTCCAGCTGATCAACCGGGATGAGCGCTTCGGGACATATGAGGTGGACCTGGAAGTGAACGACCTTGCCCACCTGACGAGGATCGTGAGTTCCCTGCGGGCAAGCGACTCCGTGGCGGAGGCGGAGCGGATCTAGACCTCCAGCACCAGTTCCACTTCGTCGCCTTCGCCGATTCCTTCCGCCTTGCGCACGGCGGCCTTGACCGGCAGCATCCACCCCTCGTTACGTGATGGGAAGACCGAAGTCCGCCAGGTGCTGTCCCCGATCGTCGCCGTCACCTTGAGCGAGCCGAAGCCACGCGCCATGCCTTCCAGCTTGCGTATCAGCGCAGTGGCGGAGAGCGCCTCGGCCGCCTCGCCGCCGATGGTCATGAAGTGCCAGGTGCCCGCGCCGTTGCCTCCCGTCCAGCGCCAGAGCCTGGCAGTGCAGCCGATCTGTTCCAGAGCCTATTCCTCGAAGCCGATCGCGCTTTCGGGGCACAGGGCGGCGCTCTCCCGCGCCTTGTCCTCCTGCCCCGCCGGCACTTCATCGCCGTCGGAATCGTTGTAGCCCAGCGCGTCGAGGCGATAGAGGCCGGGGGCGGCCTGGATGCAGAGCTGCGCGCCGCAGCACAGGTCCTTGCGGATGACGATCTTCACGTATCGAGCCTTTCAGTTGAGCAGCACATGCATCGGGCCGGGCCCGCGCTGGCTGTTGCACTTTCGTGGAGGGTATCATGGGTTTGCGGGGATAGTGAGAGTAATTGTCGGCGCGATCCATTCCATTAGCGCCTCTGCAAAACTGGCGGGAACGGCGTCCTGCATCCCCTCTTGGACAATAGATCATGGCGTGCTCTACTGCCGCGAAATAAGACCCCGGGAGACAAGAGAGGAGCCTGAGCGCCATGGAACTTGGCCTGCTGTACGAATTCGATTGCCCGCAACCCTGGGCGCACGCACACCCCTGGGGCCAGCGCACGGCCGAGCGCCAGGCATACAAGGACAACATCGAGCAGATCGTGCTGGCCGACCAGATGGGCTTCGAGGCGGTCTGGCTGGTCGAGCACCACTTTCGCGAGAACCGCAGCCACATGCCTTCGAACGAGGTGGTGCTGGGCGCGCTGTCGCAGATTACCGAGCGGATCAAGCTGGGCTTCGGCGTTGCCTTGATGCCGCACGAATTCGTTCACCCGGCGCGCGTCGCGGAAAAGGTGGCGACGGTGGACCTGCTGTCGCGCGGCCGGGCGATCTGGGGCATGGGGCGCTCGACGCCGATGGAACAGCTCGCCTTCGGGGTCGACATCCCCGAATCGAAGAAGAAGATGCTGGCGGCGGCCAAGTCGGTCGTCGGCATGTGGGAACAGGAATATTACGAGGAAGACAGCGAGTACCT
The DNA here is from genome assembly GCA_041911195.1 of Novosphingobium sp. Taxonomy (GTDB): domain Bacteria; phylum Pseudomonadota; class Alphaproteobacteria; order Sphingomonadales; family Sphingomonadaceae; genus Novosphingobium. The sequence goes on from JAYRPK010000010.1 coordinate 13,709, forward strand.
CAAGTTTCCCAAGCGGATGGTGACGCCCAAGCCATACCAGTATCCGCACCCGCCGGCCTGGATGGCCGCCTCGACCGAAAGCTCGGCGACCATGGCGGGCGAGAACGGCTGCGGCCTGCTGTGCTTCTCGATCATGCAGCCGCTCGACCGGCTCAAGGAAGTGATCGACGCCTACCGCAAGGCGCAGGAGCGCGCGGTGCCGGTGACCGGCGTCCACACCAACAAGGTCGGCATCTACACCCTGGTCCACTGCGCCGAATCGCGCGACGTGTTCGATACCAATCGCCTGTGGGAATCGATGTGGTGGTGGTACAAGGGCATCGCCGAATTCCACCTCAAGTGGGAAATGGCGCACCTGACGCCCGAGCAGCAGGCCCAGGCCTTTCCGCTGCTCGAGAGCCGCGCGCGCGGCGAGTTCGACATCACCGAGTTCGACCGCGAGGACATGGTCATTGTCGGTACGCCCGACGAGTGCCTGGAAAAGCTCGCCCGCTATGACGAGGCGGGGGTCGACCAGCTGCTGTGCTACCTCAACTTCGGTTACCTGCCGCACGAGGCGGTGATGAAGTCGATCGAGCTGCTGGGCACCTACGTGATCCCGCAGCTCCAGAAATACGGCAAAGGCGAGCTGGCGAAGAACCTGTCGCGCCAGATCGGCGATGCGGAGAAATCGATCACCTCGCAGCTTTGGGCCATCACGCCCGAACGGCAACTGACCTGATGGCGACACTGGCGGCCTATGGCAGCCAGAGCGACGCTATGGCGGATTACTTCCGCGAGGGTGAGGCGCGCGCGCTTGCCTTGGGCAATCGCGGGCCTTTGCGGCTGGGCGCGGATGGCAAGCTCGCACCGGACATTGTGGAAGCCTATGAGCGTGTCGGCTTCTACGTGTTTGAAGGCGCCATCGCTCCGGAGGAACTGGCCGAGCTGGAAGCCAACTACCGCCA
>JAYRPK010000011.1:0-6796 GCA_041911195.1 Novosphingobium sp.
ATAGTCTCGGGCGAGCGCGATCTCGACGATGCCGAGCGCGGCAAGCTCAAACAGGGCGAGCTCACCAGCGCGTTCCGCCTGCGCGAGCCGGGGGACGAGGCCAGCCCCCAGCTCGTCGAACTGCGCTACGAGCCGAACAGCGAAATCCGCGTGCACTCGCACGATGAGGACGAGATCATCTACGTGCTTGCGGGCGAGATGCGGATCGGCAACCGCAAGCTGGCCCCCGGCGCGACGCTGACGGTGCCGGGCGGGGTGTTCTATGGCTTCCACGCCGGCCCGGATGGCCTCGTCATCCTCAACTTCCGGCCGCGCACCGACAGCAGTTTCAACCTGCCGCCAGGGAAATAGGGGCAGTTGCAGAACATGCATCATTGATTGCATTGTTCGCAGTTGCACAATCGATGCTGCGACTGCAGATTCACAACGGCTTCGGGGCTTCCTCCCTCCTCCTCCCTTGGTTCCGGAGCCGTTTTTCTCCCCAATCGGCCCGGCTGGAAACAGCCGGGCCTTTTGCTTGGTCACCTTGAGTCCTTCCGCCAAACTTCGAGCTTCTGGCGGAACCGCCTTGCGCCTGCTGCGCAATGTAACTGCGCGGGGGGGCGCCAAGTATCCGCTTGAACATGGTGGTGAACGAGGCCGGGTTATCGTAGCCCAAGGCGAGGGCTACGCTGGTGACGGACTCTCCGGAGACCAGGCGCGGGACCGCCACCATAAGACAGGCCTGCTGGCGCCAACAGGCGAAGCTTTCCCCAACCTCGCGCCGGAACATCCTCGTGAAGGTCCGGCGGCTCAGGCCAAGATCCCGGCTCCAGTCATTGATTGTCTGACTTATGTCCGGATGAGCGAGGAATTGCCTGCATTTCGACGCCAGCCGGCCCTCTGCCGGATAGTGGAGCGACAATGGTAAGACCGGCTGACCGCGCAATTCGTGTTCGATCAGGACCATCAGGGCTCCGGCCCGGCTGTCAGGATCGTAGTCGACGGGGAGATCGAGGGCCTGTTCTATCAGGCTGCGCATGAATTGGGATATCCCTACCACCTGGCAGCTCGCAGGCATTCCTTCTGTCATGCCCGGTTCAAGATACAGGCTTTGCATACTGACATCGCCAATCATCCTGACATCATGGATCACGCCAGGCGGTATCCACATGCCGCGCTGCGGTGGCATGACCGAGCGGCCTTCCGGCGTGCTGACGACAAGAACGCCAGACCTTCCCGAAACGAGCTGACCGCGCCGATGCCGATGCGGCGCGATGATGTGGCCGTCAGGATAGTCGTTACCAACGGCAATGAGCGGCCGGGCAACGTCGTCCACCTGCTCGACCTGCACATTCCTGACCATGGCCCACTCTCGTAATAATTATACCCACTCACGGTGGCGGGCCGAATGGTACGCCATTATGCGCTGGTTTGCCGGCGGACAAGCCGGTGGCCAGCGGGAGGGACCTTGGTATGAGCAATTTCATCGGCGCCCGTCACGAATTTCACGACGCGGCCTTCGTCCAGGACTGGGCGGACCGCTTTGTCCCTTCTGCTCCGCGCCTGGCCCCTTTCGACATGATTCTCGAGCAGGTCAGGGCATTGGCGATCCCGGCCGCAAGTGTGCTGGAACTGGGTATCGGGCCGGGTTACATGGCCCGCCACATCCTGGAGCGACACAGCCTGCTGCGTTACGAAGGGCTCGATTTTTCCGAAGCCTTCTTCGCTGTCGCAAGAAAGACGCTGGGTCCGCTGGGCGAGCGGGTCGATTTGACCAAGGCCGACCTCACCGACGCATCCTGGCCGTTACGGCTTGCCCGGCGTCCGGACGCAATCATTTCAACCTGGGCCCTGCACGACCTCGGCAGCGAGCAAGCCATCGCCGACGTCTACAGCCGTTGCTTCGGCCTCTTACCGGAGGGCGGGCTTCTGGTGAATGGCGATTTCATCAAGCCGGATGGTGCGGAAATGAACTTCGAACCGGGCCGGTTCGAGATCGCTCGCCACTTGCAGCTTCTCAAGGCGGCAAGTTTCGCCGATCCCGCCTCGCTTCGCCACTTCGAGCCCGAGACCGCGCAGCCGACGGCCGCGCAGAACTATGCCTGTCTCATAGCGACGAAATAGGCTGCCACACGCCGTCGGAAAGGCGGCATTGTCTTCGGTGTGGTGCGGACGGCGGGACTCGAACCCGCACGAGCAAGGCTCAGGGGATTTTAAGTCCCCGGCGTCTACCATTCCGCCACGTCCGCAAGCCGTTAGCCGCCCATAGGGCGGTGCGACGGGTATATCCATCCCCGCCTGAAGCGAGCGGGCCGGTGCCGTGCAATGGTCAGGCTTGGCCAGACCCGGTCAACGCGCAATCAATCCGCATTGAGGCGGGCGCGCATTTCCTTGCCGGGCTTGAAATAGGGCACGCGCTTGCCGGGAACGTCGACCGTTGCGCCGGTGCGCGGATTGCGGCCTTTTCGCGGATCGCGTTCGCGGGTCGAAAAGGCGCCGAAACCGCGCAGTTCGACACGGCCGCCCTTCGCCAGTCGCGCAGCGATTTCGTCAAAAAATGTATCGACCGCGCGCTCCACATCTTCCGCGCGCAGTTCCGGATTCTCTTTTGCCAGAATCTGAAGCAATTCCGATCTTATCATGCCCGAGTCTCCCCTCGACCGCGACGCCGGTGCAACCCTTGGAAAAAATCTGCCAGAAATAAGCGGCAAGCGCAATGATTCACTTCGCCCGACGGAGAGGGAAATTGTATCGATCCGGACCAGGTTCCGGCCCGCCGCCTCCGGCATCGCCGCAACCGCTCGTCGTGGCGGACAAGCGTGGCGATCGGCCTTCCGCTTCGGCCCACGCGGCGCTAACCTGCCATCATAACGCAACAAGACCGGGAGTTCGCGCATGAAGCCGATGGCCAGCTGGAACGAGGGGGACTGGATCGCGGCGATTGCGGCCATCGGGCTGTTCGCTTTCCTGGCGGCCGGTGCTTTTATCGGCACGCGCCGCAGCGAGGCCGTCATGGGCCATCCGCGCGGGCTTTTCGTGCTGTTCTATGCTGAAATGTGGGAGCGCTTCTCCTATTACGGCATGCGCGCCCTGCTGGTGCTGTACCTGACCAAGCACTGGCTGTTCGGCGATGGCCAGGCCAACCTGATCTATGGCGCCTATGGCAGCCTGGTCTATATCACCCCGGTATTGGGCGGCCTGATCGCCGACCGCTGGCTCGGGCAGCGCAAGGCCGTCGTTTTCGGCGGCGTGCTACTAGCCTTCGGGCATCTGTTCATGGCAGTGGAAGGGATCCACGGGGCGACCGATCCGCTGGTCAAGCAGGCCGATCCGGCGATCAACGTGTTCTGGCTGGCGCTGGCGCTGATCATCGTCGGCTCGGGCTTTCTCAAGGCCAATATCTCGGTGATCGTCGGCCAGCTCTACAAGATGACCGATACGCGCCGCGATGGCGCCTACACCATCTTCTACATGGGCGTGAACGCGGGCGCGCTGTTTGGCACGATCCTGGTCGGCTATCTCGGCGAGACGATCGGCTGGGCCTGGGGTTTTGGCCTCGCGGGCATCGGCATGGTGCTGGGGCTGATCATCTTCATGGTCGGCAAGCCATCGCTCAAGGGCCATGGCGAGCCACCGGCTGCACTGCCGCGCCAGCGCGAATTGCTGCTCTATGCCACTGGCGTTTCGGCCGTCGCGGTGGCCTGGTTCCTCATCCAGTACCGCGACGTTATCCAGAATCTGCTGATCGTCAGCGGCGTGGCGATGCTGGCCTTTACCCTCTATGAGGCCTTCAAGCTGCCCAAGGAGGCCCGCGAGAGAATCTTCGCCGTTCTGTTCCTGATTGCCCTCAACCCCATATTCTGGGGCCTGTTCGAGCAGGCGGGCGGCAGCCTCAACCTCTACACCGACCGGTTCGTTGACCGGCAGGGCGTGCCCACCAGCCTGTTCCAGTCGATCAACCCGATCTATATTGTCCTGCTTGCGCCGCTGTTTTCCGCGTTCTGGCAATGGCTCGGCAAGCGCGGCATGGAGCCTTCCGCCCCCGCTAAGTTCGGCCTGGCACTGGCCCAGGTGAGCCTGTCCTTCCTGATCTTCGTCTGGGGCGCGCGCAGCGTCGGCATGGAAGCCATGACGCCGGTGTTCCTGGTCTTCATGATCTATCTGCTGCAGACCACCGGCGAGCTGTGCCTTTCGCCGGTCGGCATTTCGGCCATGACCAGGCTTTCGCCGGTACATCTCGGCAGCTTCATTATGGGCGCCTGGTTCTACATGACTGCCGTCGGCCAGTTCGTCGCGGGCAAGATCGGCGAAGCTACCGGCGGCGAAGGTGGCGAAATGTCCAAGGAGCTGACCTTGTCGATCTATAACGAGATCGGCTGGGTGACGATGGGCGTCGCCGCCGTCGTGCTGCTGCTTTCGCCGGTCGTCACGCGCTGGATGCACCTCGACACGCTGAAGGATGAAGAGCCCGAGCCGGAAGCAGACACAGGGACCAATAGAGCCACCGCGTGAGCATGGTGCGAAGGGAACATGCCGCTATGTCCACCCTGTTCGATCGCCGCTTGCTGCTGCTGGGCGCCGCCGCGATGACCATCGCCTCCACGGGAGCCGCAGGTACCGCCCGCCGCCCCTTCTTCCAGCGCATCGGCAAGCCGATCGGCTTCCAGCTGTACACCCTGGGCGACGAGGCCGGAAAGGACCTCGACGCCACTTTCGCCAGCGTGGCGCGAATCGGCTATCGCGACATCGAACTGCCCAATCTCTACGGCAAGAGCCCGGCGCAAGTGCGCGCGGCGGCGGACCGGGCGGGAGTTACGCTTTCGTCGTTGCACCTGCCGGCCATGGCGATGGGCGCGCAGGGCATGCTTTCGCTGCTGAGCGACACCCAGCGCATCGTCGACGATCTCGGCGTGCTGGGCATTCGCGCCGCCGTTGCCCCCATCGCGCCGTTCCCCGCCGCTTTCAGGCCCGAGCCTGGCGGAAATCCGATGGCTGCCCTCGCCAAGATGTTTGCGGATGCCGGAAGTGACGGCTGGAAGCGCACCGCCGCCATGCTCAACGAGAAGGGTGCGGCGCTGAGGCCGCACGGCATTCAGGTCGGTTATCACAACCACAACATCGAATTCGCCCCGCTCCCGGGCGGCGGAACCGGCTGGGATGTGCTGATCCGGGAAACCGACCCCGCGCTGGTGAAGTTCGAAGTGGATGTCGGCTGGGTCGCGGCGGCCGGGCTCGATCCCGTGGCCTTTCTCAACCGCTATCGCGGCAGGCTGCGCTGGCTGCACGTCAAGGACTTGAAGCCCTCAACCATGGCCAATTTCGCGCTGCACATGGAACCCATCGAAACCGGCGCGGGCAAGCAGGACTGGGCGCGAATCCTCCCCGCCGCGCACCGGGCGGGCATCGAGCATTTCTATGTGGAGCAGGAACCGCCCTTCACCATCCCCAGGATCGAGGCGGCGGAGCGTTCCTTTAGGTTCCTGAAAGACTTGCGGGCCTGAAATGCGCCCCGGTGGTGCTGCTGGAGAGGATTGAACTCTCGGCCTCACCCTTACCAAGGGTGTGCTCTACCACTGAGCTACAGCAGCGTTACCGGTTCCTGCCCGAGGACCACCAAGGGTGCGGGCAGGCGCGCGCTATTGTCCGCGAGGCCGGACAATGTCAAGGCGAAGCGGATGGACGACAGGCCTGAAAATCAATCACGCGAGGAACGCCTAGCCGCAAAGCTGCGCGAAAACCTGCGCCGCAGGAAGGCGCAGGCCAAGGAACAGCAGGCCGCTCTTCCCAAACCTGCGCCGAAAAGCTAGGGCGTGGCGCTCCCGCAACTTGGCGCACAACGCAGGAGCCTTCACCTTGCCTCGTTTGATCCTTCTCCGCCACGGCCAGAGCCAGTGGAACCTCGAAAACCGCTTCACCGGCTGGTGGGACGTCGATCTGACCGCCAAGGGCGAGGAAGAGGCCCGCGAGGCCGGCAAGCTTATGGCGAGCAAGGGCATTCTGCCGAGCCTGGCCTTCACTTCGTTCCAGACCCGCGCGATTCGCACGCTGCATTTCGCGCTGGAAGCCTGCAACCGGCTGTGGATCCCGGAGATCAAGGACTGGCGGCTGAACGAGCGCCATTATGGCGGCCTTACCGGGCTCGACAAGGCCGAGACCGCGGCCAAGCACGGTGACGATCAGGTCAAGATCTGGCGCCGCAGCTTCGACACCCCGCCGCCGCCGCTGGCGGAAGGCTCCGAATGGGGCCTCGACAAGGATCCGCGCTATTCGGGGGTGCCGGTGCCGGTCACCGAAAGCCTGAAGGATACCATCGCCCGCGTGCTGCCGGCCTACGAGGAATCGATCGTTCCCGCGCTGCTCGAAGGCGAGACCGTGCTGGTCGCCGCCCACGGCAATTCGCTGCGGGCGCTGGAAAAGCACTTGTCGGAAATCCCCGACGACAAGATCACCGGGCTCGAGATTCCGACCGGCCAGCCGATCATCTACGAGCTCGATGCCAACCTCGGCGCGCTGGAGCGCTATTACCTCTCGGAGCGTTGAGACGATGACCGCGCCCGTCGCTATCGTCATGGGCAGCCAGTCCGACTGGCCGACGATGCAGAAGGCCGCCGAGGCGCTCGACAAGCTGGGCGTCGAATATGACGCACGCATCGTCTCCGCGCACCGTACGCCGGACCGGCTGACCGCATTCGCCAAGGGAGCGGACGCCGAGGGCTTCAAGGTGATCATCGCCGGCGCCGGCGGCGCGGCGCACCTGCCGGGCATGGTCGCCAGCATGACGCACCTGCCGGTGCTGGGCGTGCCGGTGCAGAGC
>JAYRPK010000012.1:0-3379 GCA_041911195.1 Novosphingobium sp.
AGCAGGCTATTGAGCCGCTCGGCGCTTGCCTTCTCGCTTTCCTCGAAACGGGCGCTGGCGCGGCGCAGAAAAGCCTCCTGCGCGCCTTCGAGCACCTTGGCTCCCGCCGCCTCGAACTCCTTCTTCAGACCCTCCTGCGCTTCGAGCAGCAGCCGCTTCTGCTCCTCGAAATGGGCGGCATTGGCCTTGAGCCTGGCCAGTTCGGCCCGCGCCGCCTCGCACGCCGCGCGCACTTCGGCAAGCTCCTGAACCAGCCCGTCCGCCCTGCTGGCCCGCTCGCTGGCGCCGGCCAGTTCGGCGATGGCGCGGCGAAATTTCTCGTCGAGCTCGCGCATGTCGCCATCGCGCGCGGCCAGCCGCTCGCGCAGCTCCGCCAAGGGGCGCGAGGCGAAGAACCCGCCGAGCAATGCCCCGGCGGCAAGGCCGGCGACCAGCGCCAGAATGCCAAGCAACTGCGAATCCATGGCGCGAGGCTATAGGGAACGGAGAGAGAACACCAGCCCCTGTGCAGAACTATTTCCCGCCCGGGCCCCGCAGTGCGATTCAGTCGCAATTGCGCTCTTGCGCCCGCACCCCAACAGGCGCACTCTCACCCCATCACGCGGGCAATGAGTCCCCGCCTCGATCGCCGGGACCGGGCCATTGCCGCTCTCCAGCGCGAAAGGAGCGCCCGCCATGTCGATCGAACAGATGCTCTCCGAACACCCGCATGTCAGGCCGGGCACGGACAACGTGCCGCTGCGCCAGGCGGTGCGCGACCTCATGGTCGGCGCGGCGGTGTGCAACTCTTGCGCCGACGCCTGCGCCGCCGAGCCGATGGACATGCGCCAGTGCGTGCGCCTCTGCATGGACGCCGCCGACGTGTGCAATGCCGCCTACCGCATCGCCAGCCGCCGTACCGGCGGCGACCGCCAGCTGATCCGCACCATGCTGGCCGCCTCGATCGAGGCCTGCATGCGTTGCGCCGACGAGTGCGAGTTCCATGCCCCTGCCCACAGCCATTGCCGGCGCTGCGCCGAGGTCTGCCGCGAATGTGCCGAGAGCTGCCGCGCGGCGCTGCTGGTGCTCAACAGCGAGGCGCACCGCGACTGGCACCATGTCGCCCATGGGGCAAGCGAACGGATGGAAGAACAGGCGACCCCGCAGGCGCACGGCATCCTGCATCACTAGGCTGTGTTGACAAAAGGGATTCCCAAACGTTCAGGTTTCTGATTCAAGGCTTCTCTTTGGGGAGCAGTCATGGGCCGTGGGGATTTGTCGGATGCGGAATGGGACCTGATCGGGCCGCTATTGCCGTCGGAACATGGGCGATGGGCGCGTCCAGCTGGCGATAACCGACGCTTTCTCAACGGTATGCTGCATGTGCTGCGGGTCGGTTGCCCCTGGCGAGATATGAATGAGCGCTACGGCAAGTGGAACTCGGTCTATGTCCGGTTTCGGCGCTGGGCCGAGCAGGGCGTCTGGGATGCGCTGCTGCAAACTCTGGTCGATCTGGGGCTGACCGATGACTGGCAACACATGATCGACAGCACCACGGTTCGCGGCCATGTTTCGGCGGCGAGTGGAAAAGGGGGTCTGCTGCGCAGGCTTTTGGTCGATCACGCGGCGGCTTTACGAGCAAAGTCCACGCCCGCTGCGACAATCAAGGACTGCCTGTCGGCTTCATCCTGACCGGCGGCGAAGCATCGGATTACACCGCCGCCGACGACCTGATGGCCCTGCCGTTAGCCCAACCCAAGGCGCTACTGGCCGACAAGGGCTATGACGGCGACAGGTTCCGCGAGAACCTGCTGATGCGCGGCATTCTGCCCATCATCCCGCCTCGCTCAAACCGGAAAGCGCCAGAGCATCCCGACTATCGGCGCCAAAGACCGCAACCGTGTCGAACGCATGTTCGGCAAGCTCAAGCAACTACGCCGTATTGCCACGCGCTATGACAAAACCGTCCTGTCGTTCGAGAGCTTCCTCAACCTTGCCGCCGCAAGGCTATGGCTGAAAACTTTTGTCGCCACTGCTTAGCGCACCAGTGTATCCAAGAGTGCAGGGTCGAGCCCGGCCTGACGATAATGCGCGCGGCAGAATTCAAGCGCGGAAAACCCGTCCTCATAGGCGACTAGGCTGCCGTCAGTCGATTTGTCGAGATAGATCAGCCCGCCTTGAACATCGAAATAAATAATTGCCGGAACCTGCGAATCATCGCGCACAACCAGAGTATGGGCTTCGCCCGCCGGTTCTTGAACGAATGTGCCGGGACCGGCGGTCCAATCGTGCTCAAGATAACCCCATTGGCCCTGGATGGTGTAACCGCGCACTATGCCGACGTGATAATGGACGCCCAGCATCGCGCCGGGCAGTCCCTTGAGCAATGTCGTGAAGCCCCCGGATGTGACATTGAACCCCAGCGGCTGGATCCAGACGCCATCAGCGTAGGGAATCCATATCCCGGCATCACCCGGATCGGCGTTGACAATGTAGTGGCCACGTTGCCGGGCACTGGCTTCAATGCCGTCGGCGGCGCTGCTGAAACTGACGATCGGCATGGACAAACTCCCAGATGGCGTCGGCGACAGTGCTTAGTTAGGGCTGAAAACTTTTGTCAACACTGCCTAGGGACCTGGCGGAACGGGGCTGTCCTCCCGTCACGCCGCCTTGCGCAGCTTTTCCAGCTTCTTGATCGCCATCTGGCGCTTGAGGCGCGAAATGCGGTCGATGAAGACAATGCCTTCGAGATGGTCCATCTCGTGCTGCAGCACAGTGGCGAGGAAGCCGTCGATCTGCGCCTCGTGCCAATTGCCTTCCAGGTCCTGCCAGCGGGCGTGGACGCTCACCGGGCGCTCGACTTCGGCATAGATCTCGGGGACGGACAGGCAGCCTTCGTTATAGACGCCCAGCTCCTGCGACGGCTGCGACAGTTCCGGATTGACGAAGACCATGGGCTCGCGACGGACCGGCTGGTGGGTATGGGCCTCGCCGCCGTGGGCGGTGCAGACTTCGGGCTCGGCATCCTCGTCGTCGGGCTGGAGATCGATCACCAGCAGGCGCAGCGGCACGCCGACCTGCACCGCGGCGAGGCCGATACCGGGGGCATCGTACATCGTCTCGAACATGTCGGCGACGAGCGCCTTCAGTTCCGCGTCGAACTTTTCGACGGGGGCGGACACCTGCTTGAGGCGCGGATCGGGAATCTCGACAATCGGTAGAATGGCCATGCCGGCTAGGTAGGGTTCGTCTGGGCCTTGGTCAACGGGGCGCATGCAGCCGGCCGGTGCGAGGCTTTCGCAACTAGGGCGACGTCTCTTCTGTCCTATTTTCAGACACTTCACGGTTTGACTTCATGCAAGGTTGTCGGGTATTATCGATTTATTAACCATTGCGGGAA
>JAYRPK010000013.1:0-2342 GCA_041911195.1 Novosphingobium sp.
CTGGGGGCGAGGCTACTTCTCAACCACTGCCGGCAACATCACCGAAGACATCATCATGGGTTACCTCGACCGGCATATCGGCAAGGAAGGCTTCAGCCCCTCTGCATGATCCTACCGGCGTCAGCCGGTAAGTCATTCAGTGTGGGTGTTCCCGCGCGCATAGGCGCCAGCCAGCGCGCCCTGGTCCACCGCGAACTGCAATTCGCGCTTCCACTGATACCACTGGGCGGCATCCACCGCGAGGCCGGCCGAGCCGATAAAGGCCGGCAAGCCGATCCCGACCAGCATCAGCGCATTGCCGCTGGTATTCGACTTGAGATCGCGGATGGTCTTGCGAATTGTCCGAATCATGGCCGTGCCCTGGGGTTGAAGATTGCCTGATGCTTGACTTTGGACTCACGCCTATAACCAGGCTTGGTAATCGGCAGTTCAAGCGATGAGGTAAACCAAAGGTAAATATTCGCAGGGCCGGCAGCCGCTTGCGCGTGGCGCGGCGAGGGGGCAGGGGAGCTCGATGAACCCAGCCGCGCACCTGGCCGAACACCTGCCGACAGCCTACCGGCTGGCGCTTTCATACGCCTCTGCCGCCATGCGCGAACGGCTTGTCGGCTTGCTGGCGCTGGACGCCCGGCTGGCCGGAATAGTCCGCCATTCGCGCGAACCGATGCTGGCGCAATTGCGCCTTGCCTGGTGGCGCGAACAACTCTCTTGCGGGGAAAAGTATGAAGGCGGCAAGGACCCGCTGCTGGGCTTGCTGGCCGCCTGGAACGAAGATCGCGGCGTGCTGGCGGGGCTTGCCGATGGCTGGGAAAGCATGATCGGCGATGCGCCGCTGCCGCTGCCCGTGTTTGAGCAACTGGCCGAGGCCCGCGCCGCCGCCTTCGGCCGGCTGGCCCGGGCCGGGCACGATGCCGAAGTGGCGCTCCGGATGGCGCGCAACTGGGCGCTTGCCGACATTGCCGGGCGCCTGTCTCACGAGGAAGAGCGCAATGCCGTGCGTGAGCTTGCATTGCGCCAGGATTGGCGCGGCGCGGCTTGCCCGGCGGGGTTGAAAGCGCTGGCGATGCTGCACCATCTGGCGCGGCGCAACCTGGCGGCCGGGCGGCCCGCCGACAGGCTCGACGCGCCTGGCGCCGCTGCCATGGTCCGCATTGGATTGCTGGGACGCTAAACCCTTAATAGAGTGGCCTATCCGCGAAGGAGGGTCGCTCCATGAATCGCATCGTAATCGGCGCTTGCGCCGCGCTGCTGCTTGTCGCCGCCGGGCTGTTCTGGTGGCAGGGCAGGGCGGAGGTTGAACGCGGCGCGCCGCCGCCCGGCCTTGCTCTTGGCCAGGGCGAGCCAAGCCTGGATGAACTGCCCGATGCCAGCGGGCAGGGCCTGCGCGGCGCAGCGCTGCCGGCAGTCGATGAGGCCACGCGCGAGGAACGCCGGTTCAACCGGCTCGATCACGATCACGACGGGCGCATCACCCGCAACGAGATGCTGGCGCCCAGGGCAGGGGCCTTCCGCAAGCTCGATGCGGACCACAACAACCTGTTGAGTTTCGAGGAATGGTCAGTGCGCACCGGCACCCGCTTCCGGGGCGCCGACGCCAATGGCGATGGCATGCTGACACGCCAGGAATTCGTCGCGACCAGGCCCAAGCGGAGCGCCAGGCCCGCCTGCAGGTGCAGCCCCGTACCCAGGACCAGGGGCCGCGCGAGTTCTCAACCCGCCCCTCAGGCCGCCGAATCAGACGGCGACGAGGGGGAGCCAGCCGACTAGGTCCGCCTTGGCGCGCGTGGTGTAGGCAGGCTTGCGCTCCTTTTTCCGCACTGAGGCATCGACCGGCGGAAACAGGCCGAAGTTGACGTTCATCGGCTGATAGCTCTCTGCCTCGGCATCGCCGGTGACATGGGCGAGCAGCGCGCCCATGGCCGTGGTGCGCGGCGGGGAGGACCATTCGCGCCCGGCCAGTTCCGCCGCAGCCATCAGCGCCGCCATCAGCCCGATCGCCGCGCTTTCCACATAGCCCTCGCAGCCGGTGATCTGGCCGGCAAAGCGCACGTGCGGCGCGCTTTTCCGCCGCAATTGGCGATCGAGCACCTTGGGGGAATTGATGAATGTGTTGCGGTGCAGGCCCCCCAGACGGGCGAATTCCGCCTTTTCCAGGCCTGGGATGGTGCGAAACAAGCGGACCTGCTCGGCGTGCTTGAGCTTGGTCTGGAAGCCGACCATGTTCCACAAGGTGCCCAGCTTGTTGTCCTGGCGAAGCTGCACCACCGCATAGGGCCAGCGGCCGTTGGGGAATTCCGGCGTGGCTGCGTGCGGATTGTCGAGGCCTACAGGTTTCATCGGCC
>JAYRPK010000014.1:0-4868 GCA_041911195.1 Novosphingobium sp.
ATCGCGCCTGCCGCTCTGGCCGCCTCGGTGGCGCTGGGCACCACCGCCTGGACCGGCCATGCAGGGGCGAGCGAAGCGGGCCTGGGCACGCTGCACCGGGCGGCGGACGTCATCCACCTCCTCGCCGCCGCCGCCTGGCTCGGCGCACTCGTCCTGTTCCTCGGCGCGGCCATCGGCGGCAGCGACCGGCGCAAGCTGGTGCGCGACCTCTCCGCCTTCGCGGCGACCGGCAGCGTCATTGTCTGCCTGCTGTTGCTGACCGGGCTGGCCAACACGCTGATCGTCGCGGGCTGGCCGCTGGACCTTGGTTCGGGATGGTTCCTCGCCCTGGGGATCAAGCTCGCGCTGTTCGCGCTGATGCTGGCGCTGGCCGCCGCCAACCGCTGGCGTCTGACGCCGCGCCTCCAGCGCGATCCGGCCGCCGGCATGCGCCCACTGCGCCACTCGCTCGCGCTTGAGACCGCTACGGCCCTTGCGATCGTCGCCATCGTCGGCCTCCTGGGAACGCTTTCTCCCACACCGTAGAGTGGCGCTTAGCCGTCATCCTCCGTCGCCAGAGTGCGGATGGTGAACTGCGTCACCAAGCGCTGCACGCCGGGCAGCGCGGAAAGAATCTGGCGATGGACCCGCTCATAGCTGTCGTCGGATCGCACGAGGACCTTCAGCAGATAGTCGGATTCGCCGCTCATCAGGTAGGCCTCGGCGACCTGCACCGTGCTGCGAAGCGCGTTTTCAAAGGCCATCATGGTCGATTGCCGCTGGTCGGTCAGCGTCACGTGGACGAAGACGGTCGACGGGTTCCCCCGCGCGGCCGGCGACAGCCTCGCCCTGTAACCTACGATCGCCCCGGCCGCCTCCAGCCCCTTGACCCGGCGATGCGCCGCCGAGGCCGACAGCCCGACCTTTGCCCCCAGCTGCTCGCTGGTCAGGCTGGAGTCGCGGGCGAGCTGGGCGATGATCCTGCTATCGATTGCATCCATGCGGGATAATGTTGCATAAAATGCCAGACAATCGCAACCAGACTGCACAGAAATGCACTTTGATCCACCATTCTGCAAAAACAATGGCTCTCACGCCAGTTAGGATGTTCCTGTAACAATGGAGTCTGCGCCATGCTTGTGGGAGTGCCGAAAGAGATCAAGAACAACGAATACCGCGTCGGCCTGACGCCCGCTTCAGTGACGGAACTGTCGGCGGCGGGCCACGAGATTCTGGTGGAGAGCACGGCGGGCGCGGGCATCGGCTTCTCGGACGAAGACTACCGCAAGGCCGGCGCAACCATTGCCGCCGATGCGCAGGCCGTGTTCGGCCGGGCGGAAATGATCGTCAAGGTAAAGGAACCGCAGGCTGCCGAGATCGCCATGCTCAGGCCCGGCCAGGTGCTGTTCACCTACCTCCACCTTGCCGCCGACAAGCCGCAGGCCGAGGGCCTGATGCGCTCCGGCGCCACCTGCATCGCCTATGAGACGGTCACCGCGGACGATGGCACCTTGCCGCTGCTGAGGCCCATGTCGGAAGTTGCGGGCAGGATGTCGGTGCAGTGCGGCGCCCACTACCTGGAGAAGGAGCATGGAGGCCGCGGTGTGCTGCTCGGCGGCGTGCCGGGGGTGGAGCCCGCCAGCGTCGTCATACTGGGCGGGGGCGTCTCGGGCTTCAACGCAGCGCAGATCGCCATCGGCATGCGCGCAGACGTCACCGTGCTCGATATCAGCCTGCGCCGACTGGCCGAACTCGACTTGATGTTCGGCAATAGGATCAGAACTGCACATTCCTCAAAGGCGGCCATCGCAATGGCCGTCCGCAATGCCGACCTCGTCATTGGCGCCGTACTGGTCCCGGGAGCCGCAGCCCCAAAGCTCGTCACACGCTCGATGATCAAGGACATGAAGCGCGGCGCAGTGCTGGTCGATATCGCGATCGACCAGGGCGGCTGCTTCGAAACCAGCCGGCCGACCACGCACCAGGACCCGGTGTTCGAAGTCGACGGCGTGATCCACTATTGCGTGGCGAACATGCCGGGCGCCGTCGCGCGCACCTCAACCCTCGCGCTCAACAACGCGACGCTGCCCTTTACGCTGAAATTGGCAGGAATGGGGCCGGAGGCGGCCATGGATGCCGACCGGCACCTGGCGAACGGGCTGAACGTGTCAAACGGCAAGATCCGCCACAAGGCGGTCGCCGAAGCCTTGGCACTGCCACTTGGTTGAACTGCCTCATGTGGTTGTTTTCGCAGGGGTGTTGCGTTGCCCGCTCCGTCCGGGGCAAGCCATTTCGCTGGAATGAGGACCGCCGGTCCACATTTCATCCCGCACCCTGCTCTCGGCAGAGGCCTGAGACGATTACTAAAATTTGAAAAACCCCGTCTTTTCAGGACATTCAAGTCCAGACCAAGATCAATACCAATGAAAACTGGCGGAGAGGGTGGGATTCGAACCCACGTTACGGTTGCCCGTAAACCGCATTTCGAGTGCGGCGCATTCGACCACTCTGCCACCTCTCCGCAGAAGCGCAATTCGGCGGGCGCAGGGCCCGGCCTGGTCGGCAAGGCGCGGCGGTTAGCCGATGCGGTGGCGCTTGCCAAGCCCGCAAAACCGAAAGCCCTGTGCAAATCGGCGCGGCCTGTCGCGCCGCGCCTTGTTTCGCGGCTGCGAACAACCTATGTATCAAGTCATGGAACGCGCGAGCTTCTTTTCGCCGCAGGCGGGCAAGCTGGTCGAAGCCCCCCGCCAGAACAAAGCCCGCTTCGCCATTGGCGATGTCGTGCGCCACAGGCATTTCGACTTTCGCGGCGTGATCTTCGATATCGACCCGGTCTTCGCCAACAGCGAGGAATGGTATGAGGCGATCCCGCAGGAGCACCGGCCCGAGCGCGAACAGCCCTATTACCACCTGCTCGCCGAAAACGAGGAATCGTCATACGTCGCCTATGTCAGCCAGCAGAACCTGCTCGCGGATTCAGACGGCGGCCCGATCGATCACCCCTCGCTCGACCAGCTGTTCGAGCAGTTCAAGGACGGCAAGTACCGGCTGCGGCGCGGGCTGACGCACTGATTTGCGTCACACCGCCGCCCTCTTGCGGGCGCGCCACCACATGAGAATGGCTCCAAAGCCGGCCAAGGCGAGCAGGCCGGCGTAAAGCCCGTTGCGACCGACGGCGAAATCGCGCACGAATTCCGCCCGTTCGGGAGCATCGGGCTTCCTGGGATCGACCACCAGCGCAATCCTGTCGCCCACGTTCATGCTGTCGTATTCGGCGCGTGAACCTGTGTTGATCGTGCGGGTAATCTCCGAGACCGGCCCTTGCGGCGGATCGAGCTTTTCGCCCTGGGCAATGTACTTTTCCCAGGCCGTATCGGGCGTGGAATCATAGGACACGTCGATGACCGTCGCC
Source organism: Novosphingobium sp. (assembly GCA_041911195.1). Classification (GTDB taxonomy): domain Bacteria; phylum Pseudomonadota; class Alphaproteobacteria; order Sphingomonadales; family Sphingomonadaceae; genus Novosphingobium. Next base: position 3,392 of record JAYRPK010000014.1, read on the forward strand.
AGGTAACCGCCGTTCTTGCGCTGCGAAGCGGCCCGGCGCTCTTCACGCTTTGCCGTGATGACGCCTTCGGTGACGAGGCCGTGCTTGCGCATTTCGGCGACGCGACCGCCGTGTTTCGATTCGACGATCGCGAACAGCCCTGCGCCGCACAGCAGCAGGAATGCCAGAATCATCCACATTTGTCCTGCGTTCCTGGCGCCGGCTTTGCTCATCGATTGTCCCCTTCCCGAATGTTCCCCCGGCATTCCTTGTCCATGCAGGATGAACCTTGCCCGAACGGATGCCAAGCAGCGAGGGAGACGGGCGTCTCAGCTCTTGAGCTTCCAGCCGGAGCGCAGGATCAGATAGGTGGTCAGGCCCAGCAGGCCATTGAACAGCCCCAGCCCCAGCGCGCTGTGCAGCACCGCCGCGTCGCCGCCGGCGATGTCGCTGGAGCCGATGAAGCCATAGCGGAAGCCCGAGATCACATAGAAGAACGGGTTGGCATGGCTGGCCACGCGGAACACCGGGGCGAGGTTCGAGATGTCGTAGAACGTTCCCGAAAGCATGGTCAGCGGCGTGACGATGAAATTGGTGATCATCGCGTTGTGATCGAATTTCTCCGCCCAGATCGACGTCAGCATGCCGACGAAGGCCAGGAACAGCGAGCCCATCAGGCCGAACCAGACCACCGCCCAGGGATGCGCCACGGCAAGGCTGACACCGGGATAGAACAGCATGAACAACGAAAGCGCCACGCCCACCATGGCCGCCCGCGTCACTGCGGCGGCGCTGAGACCCAGCAGCAGTTCGCCCTCAGACAGCGGCGGCATCAGGTAATCGACGATGGTCCCCTGCATCTTGCCCGAAAGGAAGGCGAAGGAGCTGTTCTGGAAGGCATTCTGCATCATGCCCATGACAATCAGGCCCGGCGCGACGAAAGTGGCGAAGGGCACCCCCAGCACTGTCACCCCCGCCCGCCCGAAGGCCAGGGTGAAGATCACCAGTTGCAGCAAGGTGGTCGCCGCCGGGGCCCAGATCGTCTGGATCTGCACCTTGAAGAAGCGGCGCACCTCCTTCATATAAAGGGTCCTGAGCCCCATCCAGTTGACGCGGTGGATGGTGGGCACCCCCTGCACGGGAAATTGCCGCTGAACTGCTGCGGGAGCGGCGGGATTTGCCAATTCGGCGGCCTGGGGTTGCTCGGTCATCCTGCGGCGACTATCGGGCTCTATTCGCGACTGCAAGCGCGCGAGCGCACAACAACGGAATTCTCATGAGCTGGACCGACGAACGGATCGAAAGACTGACCAAGATGTGGGAAGGCGGCGCCACCGCCAGCCAGATCGCCGATGAGCTGGGCGGGGTCAGCCGCAATGCCGTGATCGGCAAGGCGCACCGCCTTGGCCTCAAGGCGCGCCCTTCCCCGGTCAAGCCCAACGACAAGCCCGAACCGGCGCCCAAGACAGCCAAGCCCGCCGCCGAAGCGCCGCGAGCC
>JAYRPK010000015.1:0-11675 GCA_041911195.1 Novosphingobium sp.
GCCGCATGGTGGGCCAGCGATGCGCCTTTCGGCAATGCCGCCGAGCTTCTGCTCCACCCTGACCACTATGTCTTTCGCATGCTCTATTCGCAGGGCGTGAGCCTGGCGGCGCTGGGCATGGGCAATTCGGATGCGGACCCGCGTGAGAGCTGGCGACTTTTCGCCGAGCGCTATCACCTGTTCCGCGGAACGCCGAGCCGCATGTGGCTCGACTGGGTCTTCGCCGAGAGCTTCGGGATCGAGGTGCAACTCTCGGCGGGAACCTCCGACCGTTACTATGACCACATCACCGAAGCCCTGGCGACGGATCCCTTCCGGCCCCGCGCGCTGTTAGAGCGTTACAACATCGAAGTGATCGCCACGACCGAAAGTCCGCTCGATGATCTGCGCCATCACCAGGCGATCCGCGAAAGCGGCTGGCCGGGGCGGGTGATCACAGCCTACCGGCCCGATCCGGTGGTAGATCCGGAGTTCGAGGGCTTTCGCGACAACCTGCTCGTACTGTCTGAGCTTACCGGCGAGGACTGCTTCGCCTGGCCGGGCTATCTCGCCGCCCACCGCAAGCGCCGCGCCTTCTTCGCCGCGATGGGCGCAACTTCGACGGACCATGGCCATCCCACCGCGCAAACCGCCGACCTTGCGCCGGGCGAGGCCGAAGCGCTGTTCCGCAAGGTCAGTGCGGGCTTGTTCACCGCCGCCGAAGCGGAACTGTTCCGGGCCCAGATGCTTACCGAAATGGCGGGCATGAGCATGGACGATGGCCTCGTCATGCAAATCCACCCCGGCTCGTTCCGCAACCACAACCCACAGCTGTTCGGACGTTTCGGCCGCGACAAGGGCGCCGACATCCCGATGCGCACCGGCTATGTCCATGAACTGCGCCCGCTGCTCGCCCGATACGGCAACGACCCGCGCCTCGGCCTGATCGTCTTCACGCTCGACGAGAGCACCTATGCCCGCGAACTGGCCCCGCTCGCCGGCCACTATCCGGCGCTGAAGCTGGGCCCCGCCTGGTGGTTTCACGACAGCCCCGAAGGCATGCGCCGGTTCCGTGCAAGCACGACCGAGACCGCCGGGTTCTACAACACCGTCGGCTTCAACGACGATACCCGCGCCTTCCTGTCGATCCCGGCGCGCCACGACGTCGCCCGGCGGATCGACTGCGGCTTCCTTGCAGGCCTGGTCGTCGAACACCGGCTGGAGGACTGGGAGGCGGAAGAGTTGGCGGTGGACCTCAGCTACAACTTCGCCAAACAGGCCTACAAGCTTTGAGCGAACACCTGCGCCTGTCGCCATTCACCCTGGACATGTTTCCGCCAGCAGGCGTCAAAAGGTTCGGTTACGAGCGCAAGGCGCAGCAGACCGGCATCGTCCATTTCGGCATCGGCGCATTCCACCGCGCACACATGGCCTGGTATACCGACCTCGCGATGGATGCGGGCGACAGTGACTGGGCCATCATCGGCGTCTCGCTCCGTTCGGGCGAAGTGGCGCACCGGATGAACCCGCAAGAAGGGCTCTACACCGTTACCGAAAGGTCGGGCGAAAGTGCGAGGACGCGGATCGTCGGCGCGGTGAAGCAGGTGTTGGTGGCACAGCAAGAGCCGGACGAAGTGATCTCCGCACTGGCTGCTCCGGCCACCAGGATCGCCAGCTTCACCATCACCGAAAAGGGCTATTGCCGCGCCCGGGACGGCAGCCTCGATCTGGCGCTGGCGGGCGAAGAGAGCATTTATCCTTTCCTCGCCGAAGGCCTGCGTCGCCGCCGTGACGCAGGCTTGCCCGGCCTGACGCTGTTGAGCTGCGACAACCTTGCCGATAACGGGCGGCAACTCGAACGGCTGATGCGCGCATATCTGGAACACCGCGATTGCGCGCTGCGCGACTGGTTCGAGAGCGAATGCGCCTGCCCCTCCACCATGGTCGACCGCATCGTGCCGGCCACCACTACCGAAGACCTCTGGCAAGTTGCCGACAGCCTCGATGGTCTTTGCGACGAAGCGGCAGTGATGACCGAGACTTTCAGCCAATGGGTGATCGAAGACAAGTTCGCCGGCCCGCGCCCCCGCTGGGAGGATCATGGGGCCGAGATCGTCACCGATGTCGCGCCCTATGAAACCGCCAAGCTGCGCATGCTCAACGGCGCTCATTCGCTGCTGGCCTATGCCGGCCTGCTGCGCGGCCACACATTCGTCCACCAAGCCATTGCCGATCCCGTGCTCCGTCCGCTGGCCGAACGCCTGATGCGCCTGGAGGCCGCGCCCAGCATCGATGTGGCCCCGGGGCAGGACCTCGCAGCCTATGCCGATGCCCTGATCGCCCGCTTCGCCAATCCCGCGCTCGAACACCGGCTGGCCCAGATCGCCATGGACGGCAGCCAGAAGGTGCCCCAGCGCTGGCTTGAGACGCTGGCTTGCCATCAGCGGCATGGGGAGAGTTGCCCCGCCATCCTTACTGGCCTTGCCGCCTGGCTGCTCCATGTACGGGGGGACTTGCGACCGGTTGATGATCCGATGGCAGCTGCTCTTGCAACAGCCTGGAGAGACCACGGCTTCTCCGGGATCGTCTCCGCGCTGTTCGGCCCGGCAGGGCAATTGGCTTCCGCCTGGGTTCCCACAAGGGACGAAACCGACCAGCTGGTGCGCACGATGAGCGATCTGGAGCGATGCGCCGCCGATTGAACCATTCGTGCGGATAAGGGGACCGTACTATGCTCTGTCGTGCCGCAAAGCGCGGGCGGAGGCATAGGGTCTTTAGGCGAGCTCGCGCCGCCTCGTCATGAATCGGTGATCCGCGAGTTAGCTGCTGAGGACTTGGAGATGAAGATTTACAACTTCATAACTCATTGAAAACATGGTGCCGGCTACAGGATTCGAACCCGTGGCCCCCTGATTACAAATCAGGTGCTCTACCAACTGAGCTAAGCCGGCCCACTTGCAGGTCGCCCATAGTCCTAGACGACGCCGAAGGTCCAGCCCTCGGTTCGGGCCACTTCGGAGTTCAGGGCGGGTGGGTGCCACAATTCGCGCCGATTCGCGCTCTGGCGCAGCCAGGCGGCGGTGAGCAGGGCGTCGGTGGCGTGGTCGTCGTAGCGGGGGAGGGGGGCGTGCGGGGCGCTGCCCAGTGCGGCGAGGGCCATATCGAGCGCCTTGGCATCGCGCAGCTTGCTCAGCCCCCGGCGGATGCCCGCCGCGCGGGCGGCTAGCGCCGTGTAGATTTCCACTACCACCGCGCCGCTTTCCGGCAGCGGATCGAAGGGCCAGACCGGGACGAGCCCCGACAGCCGGTGCAGCACGCGCATGCCGGTGAGGCTGGACTTGCCGACCTGCGCCGCACCGACCAGGTTGAAGCAACTGTAGGGCGACAGACCCATGCCGCCCTGGCCGTGTTCGCACTGGCGCAGGCGGCCGCGGCCGGGCGGGTGAAGGTCGCCCAGATCGCCGCGCTGGCGGAAGTGGCGGCGGGCTTCTGGGTGGGCGACGAAGCTTGCCGAACCGAGGTGCGGATCTGCCCGGGCAATCTCCTCGACCAGCCGCCACAGGCCGCGCGCATCGGCGGGACTGTCCGGCCAGCCGGGAAAATAGGCGCCGTGATCGAGGAAGGGGAAGGCGGGCGAGAGGTCGAGGCCGATCAGCATGTCGTCGCCTGCCCGTGCCGCGATCCAGCCGGCAATGGCCTCGCGCGACCAGCCGCCTTCCGGCCTGATCAGTTCGGGCGCGCCGCCGCCCGCTTCCGCGACGGCCAGCGCCAGCCCCTTTGGCCGCGCAACCGCCTCGCCGGACCAGTCGATCGCGGCGAAGCGGGTGAAGCGGGTCATCGGCGCGAACAGGGCCGGGCAGAACGCGCGAGCCGCCATCCGGCATTTCCGAGGCGCATGCCATAGCGCACGCGAGGCGACCTGGCCCAGTCGATCGCGCCGGCTCCGTTGGGCCCTCCCGGGATGGCCGACAATGCGATGCAGGTCTCCCCCGTCCAGCCGTCGATGCGCCAATCCTGCATGACAGGGATGTTCTCGATCGCCGCGATCCTCGCGATGCCGCCTGGTCCGACCCGCCAGATGGCAATTCCCTTCAGCGTGCCGTAGTCGAGTTCATTGAGATCGACCGCCGCGAACCGCCGGCGCGAGGGGGAAAAGACGGGTGTGGCCCCCACTTCATGGACCGTGCCCTTGCCGGTCCGGTCGATGAGATATTGGCCATAGGTTTCGTATCCGAGCCAACGAAACGAGAGAAACCGGCCATCCGGCGTCATGGCCAGGTCCGCCAGCGAATCCTTCTCCCTGATGTCGAAGCAGAGTCTCTCGCCGGCCAGCGTGCTGACCGCCAGGTTGTCGATGCTTGCCCCGGCGATGTCCTTCAGGGCATCGGGCACCTTGAGCGGCGCGGTATTGCGGCTTTCGCCTGCCTCGGTGACTTCCAGCTTCGGGCAGCCGGCAGGATCGGGCGCGGCTGCCCGGGCCGCCCCGGGCAACCCCGCCATGGCCGCCGCCAGCCCCGCGAATTGGCATAGCTTCTTCAACGCAATTCCCCCTTCAAGCTCGATTTCCGAAAGTCAGCGACGCGGGCAGCCGGCTGGGCGAGGCGACACGGACCAGCCTGCGCGTCCCGGCATGGCGACGAAGCGATCCCGCCGCGCCCGGGCATTCGCCCGCGAGCTGTCGGTGGCGCGTTCAAACGGCAGCGCCGAAAGGTTGATGCAGTTCTCGCCCGACCAGCCGTCGATCCGCCAATCGGTCATGCGCTCGGGCATCTGCTCGATCTTGGCGAGTTCGCGCAGGCCCCGCGGTTCGATCTGCCAGACGGCGAAGGCGCTGAGATCGCCGAAGGCCGATTCCGAAAGGTCGGCAGCGGCAAGGCGCATGCGCGACGGGGAGTAGACCGGTGCGACGCCGGTGTCAGTCACCTGGCCATTGCCGGTGCGATCGACGATGATGTGGCCCCAGGCTTCATAGCCGTCCCATCTGAAGGAGAGAAAGCGCTTGTCGGGGCTGAGGGTGAAGTTCCTCGCCAGGCTTATCCAGCTGGCATCGATGCACACCGTTCGCCCGGTGAGCGTCAGCACCGCCAGGTTGTCACGGCTGGAGCGCACGATCCCGACCAGTTGCGCCGGCACCGGGAGCGGCCGGGTTCGGGCGATCCCTTCCTCGCCGGTGTGCGGCCTGGCCGGGCATTGGGCGATGTTCGGCCTTGCCAGTGACTTGGCCTGGGCCGGTTGCGTCAAGACCGTCAGTCCCACCGCTATCCCCATCCATACTGCACGCATGCGCTTCCCCCTATTCCTCGCCGCGCGCCTTGGTGCGCAGCCGTTGCCAATAGGCGATCCGTTCGATCACCTGCCTCTCGAAGCCGCGTTCGACAGGGCGGTAATAGGTCTGCGCCGCCATGCCTTCGGGCCAGTAATCGGCGCCGGAAAAGCCATGCTCGGCCTCATGGTCGTAAGCATAGTCCTTGCCGTAGCCGATGTCCTTCATCAGCTTGGTTGGAGCATTGAGGATGTGAACCGGCGGTGAAAGCGATCCGGTTTCGCGCGCGCTTTTCCAGGCTTCCTTCTGCGCCACATAGGCGGCGTTCGATTTGGGCGCGGTGGCGAGGTAGAGGCAGGCCTGGACAATGGCGAGCTCGCCTTCCGGCGAGCCGAGGAACTGGTAGGCGTCCCGGGCGGCAAGGCACTGTTGCAGCGCCTGGGGATCTGCAAGCCCGATGTCCTCGCTGGCGAAGCGGGTCATGCGGCGCAACACGTATAGCGGCTCTTCGCCCGCCGTCAGCATCCGGGCGAGGTAATAGAGCGCGGCCTGCGGATCGGAACCGCGCAACGATTTGTGCAGCGCCGAGATCAGGTTGTAGTGCCCCTCGCGGTCCTTGTCGTAGACCGCCATGCGTCGCTGGAGGAACTTGCCGAGCGCCGCGGGATCGAGCGGCTCGGCTATGCCGGCGGAGTAAAGCGTTTCGGCCTGGTTGAGCAGGAACCGCCCGTCGCCATCGGCCGAGGCAATCAGCGCATCGCGCGCTTCGGTGGTGAGGGGCAGGGGCTTGCCGTCGAGCGCTTCGGCCCGCGCCAGCAGCACGCCCAGCGCCGGGGCATCGAGCCGGTGCAGGATCAGCACCTGCGCGCGGCTGAGCAGGGAGGCGTTCAGTTCGAAGCTGGGGTTCTCGGTAGTCGCGCCGACCAGAGTGACGGTGCCCTTCTCGACATAGGGCAGGAAGCCATCCTGTTGTGCGCGATTGAAGCGGTGGATCTCGTCGACGAACAGCAAGGTGCGCTTGCCCGCGCGGGCGAAGGTCTCGGCCTCGGCGAAGACCTTCTTGAGATCGGCGACTCCGGAAAATACCGCGCTGATCGCGGCGTAGCGCATGCCCACGGCATCGGCCAGCAGGCGGGCAATGCTGGTCTTGCCGGTGCCGGGCGGGCCCCACAGGATCATCGAGGAAAGCTTGCCCGCCGCCACCATCCGCCCGATTGCGCCTTCCGGGCCGGTCAGGTGCTCCTGGCCGATCACATCGGCGAGCCGTTCCGGCCGCAGCCGGTCGGCCAGCGGCGCGTCGGCGGAGAGCTCGCCAGCGGCGGGATCGGGCACTTCGTCGATGAAAAGATCGGCCATGGGGGAGAGGGTTAGCCCAATTGCGCGGCAATTGCATTGCCTGGCTTTGGGGAATAGGTTCCGCCGATCGGCGAAGGGGAGATTTCAACCATGACCGATACTGCCGTGAAAAAAGCCGGCTGGCCATACTGGGCGATCGCCATATTGAGCCTGCCGTGGAACGCCTTCGGCGCGTTCGACTATACCATGACCAACACGCGGAATGCCGAATACCTGAAGGCATTCCCGCCCGAAATGATGCCGATCATCGACGCCTTTCCCTATTGGGCGACGGCGGCCTGGGCCTGCGGCGTCTGGGGGGCGCTGCTGGGATCGCTGCTGCTGTTGCTGCGATCGCGCTTTGCGGTCCACGTCTTTGCCCTGTCGCTTGCCGGGCTGGCTGTCAGCACGGGATACCAGGCCACGATCGACATGCCCGAAGCGCTCAAGACCGCGGGGATGACGGCGATGAACCTGGTGATCTGGGCGGCGGCGATATTCCTGCTGTGGTGGGCCTGGCGCGCGCGCAAGGCCGGCATCCTGCGCTAGCTGCCTAGCCGGCTTTCTGCCGGATCAGCCGCAGATAGGTGTCAGCGACGGCCTGGTTGATCCGGTCCCAGGAGAATTCCAGGCTGCGCGTTTCGCCGGCTGCGCCGTGGAGTGCGCGCAGTTCCGCGTCCTCGACGTAGAGTTGCAAGGCATCGGCGAACCGGTCTGCCGCGCCCGGTTCGATCAGCCTGCCCGAGACCGTGTCGGCGACCAGGCTTTCGCTGCCGGTCGCCCGCGCGGCGACCACGGGCAGGGCGCAGGCCATGGCTTCGAGCGTGACATTGCCGAAGGTCTCGGTGATCGAGGGATTGAACAAGAGGTCCATGCTGGCGACCGCGCGGCCAAGATCCGCGCCCCCCTGGAAGCCGGCGAAGACCGCTTGCGGCAGCCGCGCCTCGAACCAGCCGCGCGCCGGTCCTTCACCGATGACCAGCACCCGATGCGCCACGCCGCGTGCCTTGAGCACGTCGATGGCGTCGGAGAAGACGTCGAGCCCCTTTTCCATCACCAGCCGGCCGAGGAAGCCGATCGCCACTTCGCTGTCGGCCACGCCCAGCGAGCGCCGCCATGCCATGTCGCGCCGGCCGGGGTGGAAGATGTCGCGGTCCACTCCGCGCGACCAGATGCCGATGTCCATATTCATCCGCTGCTCGCGCAGCACCTGCGCCATGCTTTCGGACGGTGCGACCAGCGCGTCGCAGCGGCGGTAGAGCCGGCGCAACAGGGCCTCGATCGGCTTCTCCAGCCAGGCCATGTTGTAGTATCGCGGATAGGTTTCGAACCGGGTGTGGACCGATCCCAGCACCGGCAGCCTGTTCGACCTTGCCCAGGTCACCGCGCGGTGGGCGGAAAGGTCTGGCGAGGATATCTGCACCACGTTGGGCGCGAAGGCCGCAAGGTCGCGGCGGATGCGGCGGGGCAGGCCCATGGCAAAGCGATATTCGCCGCGGCTTCCGGGAAAGGCGAGCGATGGCAGCGAGACGAGATCGCCGGTGGGGGCGAAGGCGGGCTCGGGAATGGTCGGAGCATAGACTCGCACTGCAGCGCCACGCGACAGCAGATAGCCGGCCAGCCGGTTCAGCGCCTGGTTCGCGCCATCGCGAACCATGTTGTAATTGCCCGAGAACAGGGCGACGCGGAGGTCCGAGTGCTGCATGCGGCTCGCGCCTTATAGCGGCGCGAGCCGATTTGCGAGAGACAAGCGTGTGCTTCGGCCGGTCTGTTACCAGCCGCGATGGCCATGATGGCGGCGCCCGCCGTGATGACCGCCCCAGCCGCCACGGTGGCCGTTCCAGCCGCCGCGATAGCCGCGATGCCCATTCCAGCCGCGATTGTAATTATAGCGGTAATAGCGCGGGTAGGAATCATACCGGTAATAATTGTACCGCGGATAGGAATAGTAATAGCCGCGTGGGCGGCCATAGTAGTAATCGTCGTAATAATAGCCGTCATCGTAATAGCGATCATTGCGATCCGACGCGATTGCCGCACCCACCGCCAGGCCCAGAACGCCTGCGCCGATGGCAATGGCGGCATCGTCGCCGTCATGGTGGCGGCCATAGCGGCCGTCGCGGGCCTGGGCCGGCGCGGCGGCCAGCACGCTGGCGCCCAGCGCGGCGGCTAGAACAAATTTTCCGATAGCAAATTTCATGACCCGATTCCCCATCATCAGGTCCCGCCGAGTCTCGCGGCGAACGGGACGCGTTGAACCTTCAAAAGACCATAGCGGCAATGAACCCGCCATTAACCCTGACACCGACCCGGATACGCCAGAAGTTTTCATGCAAAACAGGGGCGCAAGGCCAAGGCCCTGCGCCCCCGTCCGGGTATGTCAGTAACCGCGATAGGCGTAGCGGTCGTCGTACTGGCCGTTGTAGCCGTCGTTGTACTGGCCGTCGTAGCCGTTGTTGTAGCCGTATTCGTAGCCATTGCCGCGGCCGTAATAGCCCTGGCGTCCGTCGATGTAGCGGCCGTTGCGATCATAGCGGCGGCCCTCGCGGTCCCAGTAGTAGCCGTCGCGATACTGCCAGCCGCGGTCGCGATAGCGGTCGCGGTCGTTCTTGCCCGAGGTCGCGGCAATCGCGGCGATGACGCCCAGGATGCCGATGCCGGCAATGATGGCGCCGGTGTTGTCGCGATGACGCTCGCGGTGATGGTAGCCGCCATAACCGTCATAACCGCGCGCCATGGCCGGCGAGACAGCAGCCAGGCTGGTCGCGGCGAGAGTGGTGGCGATGACCGACTTCTTGATGAACTTCAACATTGCTCGAACTCCCGGAGCGGTTCGGCCAGTGCAAGATTGCCTGTGCGATTCGCCGCTACGAGTTCAGATTTAGACGTGATTCGATGAACGGATTCGGAGTGGGGGTTGCAGCATTCGTTCAGGTTAATGGATAGGATAGTGAACAGGAGCGATCGAGAGATGACCTGTGCATACCCTCCCGACCCCCAATAAAAAACCATCTAGGTGCTAAAAAATTGACTCAGCGCAACGGAAACGCTGGCGTTATCGGTCAATTAAAACGCACAAGGCGCTAAACGTGAAAGGAAAGCACCATGCGCGTGGGAATGCATCTCGGCTTTCAGAACCTCAACGGGATCCCGGACAATGAAAAATTCATGCAGGAAACCCGCATGGCGATCGAGGCTGAGGCCATGGGTTTCGACTATGTCGGGCCGGTCGAGCACCACTTCACCGATTATGCCGCCTGTCCCGATGCTTTCCAGATGCTCGCCTATGTCGCGGCGAAGACCAGCAAGATCCAGTTGATCACCGCAGCGATCATCCTGCCGTGGAACAATCCGCTGCGGGTGGTGGAATCGGCGATCCAGCTCGACATCCTATCCGAAGGACGGCTGATCCTGGGAATGGGGCGTGGCGCCGCGCGGCGCGAGTTCAGGAGCTTTGGCTGCGAACTGGCCGACAGCCGCGACATGTTCGACCAGGCCGCCGAGATCATCATCCAGGGCGTGGAGACCGGGATCGTCGAGGCCGACACCCCCTGGTACAAGATTCCCCGCACCGAAGTGCGTCCGCGACCGTTCAAGTCGTTCCAGGACCGGCTGGTGCAAGTGACCATGTCGCCCTCGTCGGTGGAAGTCGCGGCCAGGCTGGGCCTGCAGGCGCTGCGCTTCAGCCAGGGCAACTGGCGCCACGCGGTGCCCGAGATCAATCACTATCGCGAGATGTTCCAGCAGCACAACGGGCGCGCGGCGCCCTCGTTCATCATCTCGGACTTCGTGCTGTGCCACGAGGACCCCAGGGTCGTCGCCACCCAGACCGACACTTATTTCGCGCGGATGTTCGAGACCGTGGCCAACCACTACGAATTCATGAGCCCGCACTTCAAGGAGCTGCCAAGCTATTCGACCTACGAATACATGGGCGCCCAGGCCGAGGCGGCCGGCGGAGCGGACAAGGCCTACAAGGACTATATCGGCGGCAACATGATCGGCACGCCCGAGCAGCTCGTCGAACATCACCTTGAGCGCAAGGCGATGGTTGGCGACTATGAATGCCTGGCCAATTTCAGCTTCGGCGGCCTGCCGTTCGAGGATGTCTACAAGCAGGCCAAGCTGTTCGCCGACAAGGTCATGCCGCACCTCAAGGGGTGAGCTTGGCCCCGGGGGGCGGAGTTGGGCGGCTCAGGCCGCCTCGCTCCGCCGCGAGGCCTTCTTGCGCTCGTGCGGGCACAGGATCGCCTTGCGCAGGCGGATGGACTTGGGCGTAACTTCCACCATCTCGTCGTCGTCGATGTAGGCGATGGCCTGTTCCAGCGTCATGATCCGGGGCGGGGTGAGGCGGATGGCGTCGTCCTTGCCGCTGGAGCGGAAGTTGGTGAGCTGCTTCGACTTCATCGGATTGACTTCGAGGTCGTCCGGCTTGGCGTTCTCGCCGATCAGCATACCCTCGTAGATCTTCTCCTGCGGCGAGATGAACAGGCTGCCGCGGTCTTCCAGCGCGTTGAGCGCATAGGCGACGGCCTCGCCGGTGCAGTTGGAGATCAGCACGCCGTTCTGGCGGCCTTCGATCTGGCCCTTGTAGGGGCCGTACTTCTCGAACAGCCGGTTCATGATGCCAGTGCCGCGCGTGTCGGAAAGGAATTCGCCGTGATAGCCGATCAGGCCGCGGCTGGGGGCGGAGAAAGTGATGCGGGTCTTGCCGCCCGAGGAGGGGCGCATGTCGGTCAACTCGCCCTTGCGCTGGGCGATCTTCTCGACGACCGTGCCGGAATATTCGTCGTCTACGTCGACCACGACCTCTTCATAAGGCTCGGTGCGGTTGCCGGCCTCGTCCTGGCCGAAGAGCACGCGGGGGCGGCTGATGCCGAGTTCGAAGCCTTCGCGGCGCATGGTCTCGATCAGCACGCCGAGCTGAAGTTCGCCGCGGCCGGCTACTTCGAAGCTGTCCTTGTCGGCGCTTTCGGTGATGCGGATGGCGACATTGCTCTCCGCTTCGCGGAACAGGCGGTCGCGGATCATGCGGCTGGTGACCTTGGTGCCTTCGCGGCCGGCCATCGGGCTGTCGTTGACGGCAAAGCGCATGGAC
>JAYRPK010000016.1:0-18269 GCA_041911195.1 Novosphingobium sp.
AAACCTCGCCGGATTGGGCGCCACGGCCGCGAAGAGGGGAGGCACCGGGCATGTGGCGATTAGAACATAAACAGAACAAATGCGCAAGTGCGGAGCGATCGGCGCCCTGTGCGAAAACTCACATCCTGCCAGTGACACCCGCCACCGCGCGGATCGCCGATCCGGGGGAAAAGGGGCTCCTCAACACCAAAGGAGTACCCGACATGACCACCAAGTATCACACCACCAGCAATGCCGCCTGCCGGAGCTTCCGGTTGCGTGCTCTCACTGCCGGCCTGGCGATTGCCGTTGCCGGTCTCACCGCCACATCGGCGCTCGCCGGACCGAACGATTCGGCCTCGGCCTACAACACCGACACCAACACCACGACGACCGTGACGCGCGGTCCCAATGGCTGGGTCCGCACGGTCGAGCAGGGCAACACGCTGCATCGGCACAACCCTCCGCCGCGTCCTACCAAGACCCCGATCACGGGCTCGATCTACGACCCCGCGACCAACACCACCACGACCCTGACGACAGGCCCGCGTGGCGCGGTGCGGATGGTCGAGGGCGGAAACACGCTTGGACAGCACCGCGACATGGCGCCGCCCAGGCCGGTGACGAGCAGGATGTCCGGCTCGCTCTACGATCCGGAGACCAACACCACGACAACGCTGGTGCGCGGTCCGAACGGATCGGCCCGCACGGTCGAGCAGGGCAACACGCTGGACCGGCACAATCCCCCGCCGCGTCCTACCAAGACCCCGATCACGGGCTCGATCTACGACCCCGCGACCAACACGACCACGACCCTGACGACAGGCCCGCGCGGCGCGGTGCGGATGGTAGAGGGCGGCAACACCCTGCGCGAACATGGCGACTGGGCGCCTCGTCCGACCAGAGGCCGGATTTCCGGATCGAGCTACGACCCCGAAACCAACACCACGACCACCCAGGTCTCCGGACCCAATGGCGCGGTGCGGATGGTCGAGCGTGGCAACACCATGCACCAGCACCGCGACATGGCGCCGCCCAGGCCGGTGACGACGAGGATGTCCGGCTCGCTCTACGATCCGGAGACCAACACCACGACCACGCTGGTGCGCGGTCCGAACGGATCGGCCAGCTCGGTCGAGCAGGGCAACACGCTGGAACGTCACCGCGACATGCAGCCGCCCAAGTACACCAGCCGGGTTTCCGGTTCGGCCTACGACCCCGAAACCAACCGCACCACGACGGTGCGTGCCGGGCGCGGCATGTATGGCCGCATGGTCGAGATCGGCAATACCATCGGCCAGCATTGACCGCTGCCTTGCCCAAAGCCGAAGGGCCCGGTTCGCACCGGGCCCTTTTGTTTTTTGCGGGAATGGCTGTATCCGATCCCGAAGCATGTCTGAACGCGCCTTGGTCTGGTGCGCGCTTGGCAATAGCCTGGAGAGCATCGTCGTGACGGATGTCGATCTGCGTGATGTGAATGCTGCAATTGCCAGCAATTACGACAAATTGATGTTCGATCCCCAAATCAATTCTGTAATCGATTTGGCCAGGCTTTGCGGGCTCGCGTCGATCTATGGTCCGGTCAATCGTCCAGCGGATGTTCTCGAACTGGGATGCGGAACGGGTTTGCAGCTGGCGCAACTTGCGCAGCAGGTCAGCGGCAGGGTGGTTGGCATAGATATCTCGAAAGAGGCATGCCGGTTGGCCGAGCAACGGCTTGCGCCTTTTGGCGGCAGAGCAAACATCATCTGCGGCGACTTGCTCGATGCCGATCTTGCAGACCTCGGCACGTTCGACTTGATCTATATCGTTGGCGTCATCTACATCACTCCGCCCGAGGTGCAGCGGCGCATTCTCGAGGTTATTGGCCAGTGCCTGCGGCCCAATGGCGTTGCCTTGATTTCCTACTATGCTGGCAGTGTCCCGGCCCTTCGCGCAAGTCTGCACGCCACCATGCGGGCGGCCTGCTCAGGGCTCGATCATGCTTCTGCCATCGCGCATGCCCGCAAGTTGCTCACGGCGGCTTTGGACGATGTACCCAATGCGAGCCTGTTGAGGACTGCAATCGCCAAAACCCTTGAGCATGAGGACCTCTACTTTTTCCACGAAGTGCTCAACAATGCATTCGAGCCGATGCGAACATCTTCGATCGAGCGGGCTCTGGCGAAGCATGGAATCAGCTTTGCATGCTACCTTAAGCCGGCGGACATAGGGACCCGCTTGACCTCCGCCGAGCGGGCGACTTTCGCCGACATGGTCGATTTTCGTCACGGACATTACAGGTTCGCCGTATTCGCCAAGCACGATGGCAAGTTCGGCGAGGGGTTCTCGTCGCGGCCCGATATGTGGGAAACCGTTCTCAGGCGCGCCAATGCCGGGGACTTTTCCGGCAAGCAGGAATTTTCTGTACCTGGCACTACACAGACAGTTGCGACGCGCAGGCCGGCTGCGATGGCCATGTTGGATTGTCTTGCTGATGGCCCGCTATCTTGGGAAGAAATCAATGCTCAGGTCGCCAAAGCGCTGACGGATGCGGGAATTACGTTGGCCAAAACGAATCCCGCCATCATGGAGGGCGACTTGCGTGATCTATGGTCGCGCGGCCTGATTCGCGCCGTGATGAAATTCGATTGAGCCATTCCGCTGGCTCAAGTTCGGTGCCGCCAGTGCTGCAAGGGCCTCGCAACAAAGCAGCTTTGTGTTCAAACCTCGCGCAACCGCGGCATCAGTTCGACGAAATTGCAGGGCCGGTTCCGGCTGTCGAGCTGTTCGGCGAGAATCCCGTCCCAGCCGTCCTTCACCGCGCCGTTCGAGCCGGGCAGGGCGAAGATGTAGGTACCGCGCGATACCACCGCGTGGGCGCGCGATTGAACGGTGGAGGTGCCGATGGTCTGGTAGCTGATCCAGCGGAACAGCTCGCCGAAGCCCTCGATGTCCTTTTCCTTGACCCGGTCCAGCGCTTCAGGCGTGACGTCGCGGCCGGTCAGGCCGGTGCCGCCGGTGGTGATGACGCAGTCGATCCCGCGATCGTCGATCCAGTTGTTGAGCCGGTTGCTGATCGCTTGCGCATCGTCGCGCTCGATCGCCCGGGCGACGAGATTGTGGCCGGCGTCCTTGATCCGTGCCGCCAGGATGTCGCCCGATGTGTCGTCGGCCGCAGTGCGCGTGTCGGAGACGGTGAGCAGCGCGATGTTGATCGGCTTGAACGTGCGTTCCGGATCAATGGCCACGCAGGATCACTCCATTGGCGTTCATCCGCACCGCCTTGGCGCCTGATAGGCCGGGGAAAGTCGGCCACATGCCCTGGGCCAGCGCCATGCGGCTTTCCGAAGGTCCGCCCGCCTGGCGCTCGTACATCCAGTAGTTGCGCGTGACGATGTTCACATAGCCGCGGGTTTCCCAATAGGGCACGCTTTCCATCCACAGCAGCGGATCGCCCTGATCCCGAATTTCGGTGTTCCAGCGGCGGATCGGCACGGTACCGGCGTTATAGGCGGCCATGATCTTGGGCATCAGGCCCTGGGTGCCGGGATCGTCCTTGAGCGCGCGCATCACTTGCTGGCCGAAGGCGAGGTTGACTTCGGGCTTGTTGAGATCGGACGGGCTGCCGGAATAGCCGAGCGCGATCCCGGTCTGCCGCGCGGTTGCCGGCATGATCTGCATCAGCCCGCGCGCGCCGGCAGGGCTGACCACGCTGGTGCGGAACACCGATTCCTGCAAGGCATGGGCATAGACCAGCGCCGGATCGACCTGCCAGCCGCCGACCGGAACCCATTTGGGCGTGGGAAAGCGCGTCGCCGGTTCGGTCTGGCCGCCATAGGGCGCGTTGTAGCCCATCCAGAGCTGGGTGGCGGGCATGCCAAGATCACGTGCGAGGCGCGAGAGCGACTGGTATTGCACGGCGCTGCCTGTGCGTGCCTGGAAGCGCAGCATTTCATCGGCGCGGCCATCCTGGCCGATCTGCGACAGGCCGACCGCGGCGCGAACCGCGGGCACTTCGCGCAGCTTCTGCCAGTCATCCTGGGTGAAATCGGCCTCGGCATGGGTCTCGGGCACTTTCTGCCCAAGCTGCTCGATCGCCAGCATGCCATAAAGCGTCTCGTCGCGTCCGGCGGCGAGGCGCAGCAGGCCGGCGGCCTTTTCCGGCTGGCGGCAGCGGATCGCGGCGCGTGCCTGCCAATAGCGGGCGGCGGCCATCAGCTCGGGATTGTCGGCGCGCTCGGCTGTCTTGGCGAAGGCATCGCCGGCGCCGGTGCAATCGCCCAGCCGCCATGCGGCAAGGCCTGCCGTCCACCATCCCTCGGCCGCCCAGGGGCCATTGGCCTGGCCGGAAAGCTGGCCCACGGCATAGGCCGATGCGTCGTCGTTCTCGATGTAGAAGCTCCAGGCGACCTTCTGCCGCCATTCGGCGCGGGCGGCATCGCTCAGCGTCCAGTCGATGCCGTCGAGCAGCGCGCGGGCGCCGGCGGGATCGTCGTTCTTGATCCGCAGCTGGATGGCGCTGGCGATATTGCCCGGCATGGTGCCATCATTGGTTTCGCGCGGCCTGATGCGCTTGGGGGTGGAGGGCAGAGACGACAGCCGCTGGGCATTGGGCAGATCGGGAATGCCGGTGGCGCCGCGCGCAATCGCCATGCGCGAAATCTGTTCGGCTTGCGGCATGCGCGAGCCCTGGGCCAGCCACTGAGTCAGTTCGGAAAGCTCGATGCGCGGCGATCCCGGCGCGGTGTAGAATTCGGCCTTGGCTTCAAGGTGCAGCGGTCCATCGGGCTTCTGGGCGAAGAGGTTCTGCACCTTGGTCCAGTCGCGATTGTCGATCGCGGCGAACAGGTCGCGGTAATAGGCGCGCTCTTCCAGGCTCAGCAGCGAGGGAACGGCGGTGCGATCGGCGCGGTTGCGGAAATAATCCACCGCGGCGCTGTTGGCCAGCGCGGGCGAGGCGAGCGAAGCGGCGCAAAGCGCACAGGCGGACGACATCAGCCATTGGCGCGCGGTTCCGGTCAGTCTCATTCGGTCTCCATTTCACCCCGGGGGCGGCCGTCCTATTGCGTCCAGGCCAGCCAGTCCCTCCAGAAGCCCGCCTTCCAGCGCGGGCGCTCCAGCATCGCCGCCAGTTCGCGCACGGCGAGCATAGGTATCTGCACGTCCTCTTGGTTAAATTCTCTTAAAACGGCAGCACTTTGCGCCGGGTCGGTGCCGAACAGCGGCAGGATGTTGCCACCGAACACAATCAGCCGCCTGGGCCTGGCAAGCGCGACATGCCGGACAAGCGCCGCGCCTAGGCCCATGTTGGCGGCCTCTTTCCAGTCCGCGTGGGGAGTGTGGCGAGGCAAGGCACTGGCGAAATAGGCATTTTCCGGGGCAAGGCCCATGGCGCCGAGCATGCCCAGCAGCAGCCGCCCGTGCGGCCCGGACAGCAGCGAATCGGTATCCTCGCGTTCGGGTTCGGCGACCAGCAGCATCACTTCGGCCCCGATCGGCCCGCGCGGCGCAACGCGTCCGGCAAGACGGCCGCCATCGAGCCGGGGCTCGGCAAGCCACCATTGCCGGAAGCTTTCGAGTTCGCCGGGGATTTCGAGCGGTTCCGGGGGCGGGGCAGGGGGCGGGCTGCGCTCGGCCGGCAATGCCGCCGCCCCTTGCGGCTCTTCGGCCATTGGCGCTTCGGCAGGCGCCAGCCAGCTGTGCGGCGCATCCTGCCAGTCGCTATCGACGCCGGCCTCTCGCCACCAATCGAGGGCGGCGGCCAGGCTTTCGGCAATATGCGGTTTTCCGCCCAAGGTCATTGCCGGGTCTTGACCTGCCGCATGCCAGCAATCAAGGCGCAATTGCGCATTTGTCGCGCCATTGGACAGGTGGGAAAGCCCATGAGCGAACGTGAATCGATGCCCTATGACGTAGTGATCGTCGGCGGCGGCCCTGCCGGGCTGTGCGCGGCGATCCGGCTCAAGCAGGTGAATGCCGACCTTCAGGTCTGCATTCTCGAAAAGGGCTCGGAAGTCGGGGCCCACATTCTTTCGGGCGCGGTGGTCGATCCCAAGGCGCTCGACGAACTGCTGCCCGACTGGCGCGACGACGGCTGCCCGATGGCCGAAACGCCGGTGACCGACAACTGGCACTGGTTCCTGCCCAAGACCGGCAAGATGCCGATCCCGCACATCCTGATGCCTCCCTTCATGTCGAACCACGGCAAGTACACCGGCTCGCTCGGCAACCTGTGCCGCTGGCTGGCGGGCAAGGCGGAAGAACTGGGCGTGGAAATCTTCCCCGGCTTCCCCGCTGCGGAAGTCCTCTATGACGACAACGGAAACGTCATCGGCGTGCAGACCGGCGACATGGGCGTCGATCGCGAGGGCCAGCAGAAGGGCGATTACCAGCCGGGCATGAACCTGCTCGCCAAGTACACCCTGTTCTGCGAAGGCGCGCGCGGCCACCTGACTAAGCGGCTCAAGGCGCAATACAATCTCGATTCCGATTGCCAGCCGCAGAAGTACGGCATCGGCATCAAGGAACTGTGGGACATCGATCCCGCCCAACACGTGCCCGGCCGGGTGCTCCACACCCAGGGCTGGCCGCTTTCGGAAAGCGGCAGCGGCGGCGGGGGCTGCCTCTACCACCCGGCCAACAACCAGGTGGCCCTGGGCTTCGTCACCACGCTCGATTACGCCAACCCCTATGTCTATCCCTTCGAGGAATTCCAGCGCTGGAAGCAGCACCCGGAAATCCGCAAGGTGCTCGAAGGCGGCAAGCGCGTTTCCTATGGCGCGCGCGCGATCAACGAAGGCGGCTGGCAGGCCGTGCCGCGCCTGTGCTTCCCCGGCGGCGTCTTGGCCGGCTGCTCGGCGGGCTTCGTCAACGTGCCGCGCATCAAGGGTAGCCACACCGCGATGAAGAGCGGCATGCTCGCCGCCGAAGCCGTGGCAGCGGCGATCGCCGCGGGCCGCGAGCATGACGAACTGGCCGAATACGACGATGCCGTCCGCTCAAGCTGGATCGCCAAGGAACTGCAACTGGTGCAGAACTCCGAGCCGATCCTCGCCAAGTTCGGCGGCGACCTGCTCGCCACCGGGCTTGCCGGAATCGAAATGTGGCTTCGCTACCTCAAGCTGCCGCTGATCAAGCCGATGAAGCACCACACCGACGCTTCGGCCCTGCAGCGCGCCGACCTGTTCCAGCCGATCGACTATCCCAAGCCCGATGGCGTGATCAGCTTCGACAGGCTTACCAGCGTATCGTTCTCCTTCACCAACCACGAGGAAGACCAGCCCTGCCACCTGGTTCTGAAGGACCCGACAGTGCCGACGCGGATCAACCTGCCGGTCTATGCCGGGCCCGAGGCGCGCTATTGCCCGGCGGGAGTCTATGAATTCGTCGGCGAGGAAGGCGAGGAAAAGCGCCTGCAGATCAACGCGCAGAACTGCGTCCACTGTAAGACCTGCGATATCAAGGACCCGACCCAGAACATCGACTGGGTCGCGCCGGAGGGCGGCGGGGGGCCGAACTATCCGAATATGTGAGGTGTAAAATCCTCCCCGGGACGGGGAGGGGGACCATGCGAAGCATGGTGGAGGGGCACCCTCGTGATAACCGGACCTCGAGACACGCTCAAAAAGGCCCGCAAACTCCGCAGCGAAATGTCGCTTCCGGAGGTGGTCCTCTGGTCCGAACTGCGCAAACGCCCCGGCGGCTTCAAATTCCGCCGCCAGCACCCGGCCAGCCACTACATCCTCGATTTCTATTGCCCGTCCGTCCGGCTGGCTATCGAAGTCGACGGTTTCTGGCATGATAACGCCAGGCAGGCTCAGAGGGATGAAAAACGTTCGGAGTTCCTCAAGTCGCAGCATATCGCCACGCTGCGAGTGCCGGCCAAAGTCGTGCTGGGAGAGATCGAGGTCGCCGTGACGCGGATAGTGGAAGTTTGCCGGCAGCGTGCCGAGCGGATGTCGGGTAAACCGATGGTGCCTCTCCACCATCCTGCGGATGGTCCCCCTCCCCCTTCGGAGGAGGATTTATGATGCGAATTGGCCCTGGCAAAATTTCCGACCCCGACGAGGTGATCGCCGAACTGATGTTCGCCGATCCCGCGGGCGGCAAGCCGACGGTGCGCTTCGTGCGGCCTTCCGAGGTCGACTGGCAGCGCACCGAGGGCAAGTTCCACCGCGTGCCGATGATGATCCGCAACGGCCGCAGAGCGGCGCGGCAGCCCTCGCTGGACGAGGAGGGCTTTGCCTTTGCGCGGTCTGAAAGTGCGGTTCGCGATTTCTATGACGATGCGGAAATCCGCAGGGTCTATTACCCGGAGATCGAGCGGCTGACCAAGGAACTGACCGGCGCGAGCAAGGTCATCGTCTTCGATCACACGGTGCGCGGCAACCAGGGCGGCAAGCGCGGCTCGATCGAAGTCGAGCTGCCATCCGACATGATGCACTGCGATCTCACCGAAACGGCCGCGCTGGAGGCGTTGGAGCATGCCATGCCGGGCACGCCGCAGGGCCGCGTGCTGCAGATCAACATCTGGCGGCCGATCGTCGGCCCGCTGACCAACCTGCCGCTGGCCGTCTGCGACGGGCGTAGCCTTGCGCCGGACAGCTGCGTCCTCACCAACCTGGTGCGGCCCGATTTTGCCAGCGAATTCGTCACCCTGGAACACCATCCCGAGCAGCGCTGGAGCTACCTGCCGGCGATGGGCACGGACGAGGTCATCGTCTTCAAGAACTACGATTCGGACCCGGCGATGAGCTCCTATTGCGTCCACGGCGCCTTCGTCGATCCACATGCACCCGCCGATGGGCCACCGCGCGAGAGCATCGAGGTGCGGGTCTTCGCCGAACTGTAGCCTGTGAACTTCGCGCGCCTCGCCTAGGGACAGCGGGCCAAACTGCCGTTAAGTGCGATGCATGCCGACCGAAATTGCCTATGCTAAGATCAACCTCGCGCTCCATGTCCGGCGGCGGCGGGAGGATGGCTATCACGAGTTGGAAACCGCCTTTGCATTCGTCGATGCGGGGGACGTGCTGGCGGTGGAACCGGCGGCGCGGGACGAGTTGAGAACGGTCGGCGAATTTGCCACACAACTCCATGATCCATTTGATAATATCGTTGCCAAGACCCTGTCCGGTCTGCCGCACGGTCCGGGCTGGAAGGTGACGCTGGAAAAGAACCTGCCGGTGGCGGCGGGGCTGGGCGGTGGTTCCGCCGATGCGGGGGCCGTGTTCCGGCTGGTCGAGCGGGAGTTCGGGCTTCCCGACGACTGGTTCGAACGTGCGGCCTCGCTCGGGGCGGATGTGCCGGCCTGCGTGAAGAGCGAGGCCTGCCTCGGCCACGGCACCGGCACCGAACTCTCCTCGCTCGAAAACGATCTCGCGGGTACCCCGGTGCTGCTGGTCAACCCGCGCGTGCCGCTGTCGACCGGGCCGGTGTTCAAGGCCTGGGACTGCCTGGATCGAGGAGCCCTGCCGCAAGGCACTGCGCGGGAGATCGCGCTGGCCGGGCGCAATGATCTTGAGGCCCCCGCGATCTCGATTTGCCCTGTGATCGCCGATGTTTTGACGGCTTTGCGTGGGACCGAACCAATGCTGGCGCGCATGTCTGGATCGGGCGCTACTTGTTTCGCCCTTTATGAAACAGACGCAGCACTTAA
This sequence comes from Novosphingobium sp., assembly GCA_041911195.1. Classification (GTDB taxonomy): domain Bacteria; phylum Pseudomonadota; class Alphaproteobacteria; order Sphingomonadales; family Sphingomonadaceae; genus Novosphingobium. Next base: position 9,617 of record JAYRPK010000016.1, read on the forward strand.
GGCAGCTTCTTCCACCATTTCCGAGCTCTATCCCGACTGGTGGCAAATGGCCGGAAAACTGCGGTGAAGGACGCCCCCTACCGCCTGATCGGCACCCCTCGCTTCGGCGGCATCCTCGTCGTCTCCGACCACGCCTCGAACCGCGTGCCGGAGGACATCGACCTCGGCATCGATCCTGCGCTGCTGGAGCAGCACATCGGCTACGATATCGGCGTCGGGGCCATTGCCGAGCGCATGGCATCGCGCCCGGGCATCGCCGCCTTCCTCGGCAACGTCAGCCGCCTCGTCTGCGATTTCAACCGCGAGGAGCATGCCCCCGGCGTGATCCCCATCGCCAGCGACGGCCATGCCGTGCCCGGCAATAACCTCAGCCCCGAGGAGCACGAAGCAAGGCTCGACCGCTTCTTCCGCCCTTATCACGCGGCGCTGGCCGCCTTGCTCGACGAAGTGCCACCCGCACTCATCCTGTCGCTTCACAGCTTCACCCCGCAACTGGCTAGCAAACCAGAGGAAAAACGCCCCTGGCATGTCGGCGTGCTCTACAATTCCGACGATCGCGCGGCGCGCCTCGCCATCGCCATGATGGAGGCGGAGGGGCTCAATGTCGGCGACCAGGAGCCCTATTCGGGCGTGCTGCTCAACGCGACGATGAACCATCATGCCGAGCCGGAAGGGCGACCTTACGTGGGTGTCGAGATCCGGCAGGACCAGATCGGTGATGAACCGGGGCAGGCCGGGTGGGCCGAGCGGCTGGCGAAGATCTGCAATGCGGTGGCGTTGAAGCTGATGTGATAGAAGTGTAGGGCCGCCTCGAATTCGCATCGGAGCCCTTCACATGCCTGCCTATCGTTCCCGCACCAGCACCCACGGCCGTAACATGGCCGGCGCCCGCTCATTGTGGCGCGCCACGGGCATGCAGGATTCCGATTTCGGCAAGCCGATCATCGCGATCGCCAACAGCTTCACCCAGTTCGTCCCCGGCCACGTGCACCTCAAGGACCTGGGCCAACTGGTCGCGCGCGAGATCGAGAAGGCGGGCGGCGTCGCCAAGGAATTCAACACCATCGCGGTCGACGACGGCATCGCCATGGGCCACCTCGGCATGCTTTATTCGCTGCCCAGCCGCGAGATCATTGCCGACGCCGTCGAATACATGGTCAACGCCCACTGCGCCGATGCGATCGTGTGCATCTCCAACTGCGACAAGATCACGCCCGGCATGCTGATGGCGGCGATGCGGCTCAACATTCCGGCGGTGTTCGTTTCGGGCGGCGCTATGGAGGCCGGCAAGGTCACGACCAGCGACGGCAAGGTCCACGCCGTCGACCTGATCGACGCGATGATCGTCGCCGGCGACGAGAAGGTCAGCGACGAGGATGTCGCAAGTTACGAACGTTCGGCCTGCCCGACCTGCGGTTCGTGCTCCGGCATGTTCACCGCCAATTCGATGAACTGCCTGACCGAGGCGCTCGGCCTGTCGCTGCCCGGCAACGGTACGGTGGTCGCAACGCACGCGGACCGGCGGGAACTGTTCCTTGAGGCCGGCCGCACGGCAGTGGAGCTGTGCAAGCGGTATTACGAGCAGGAAGACGAGAGCGTCCTTCCCCGCAATGTCGCCAACAAGTCCGCTTTCGAGAACGCCATGCGGCTTGACATAGCCATGGGCGGCTCGACCAACACCGTGCTGCATATCCTCGCCGCAGCGCAAGAAGGCGGGATCGATTTCACCATGGCCGACATCGACCGCCTGTCGCGCGATACACCCTGCCTGTGCAAGGTCGCACCCAATGTGGCCGATGTGCACATCGAGGACGTCCACCGCGCGGGCGGCATCTACGGCATCCTGGGCGAGCTCAACCGCGCCGGGCTGCTCGATGCCTCCTCGCCGACGGTTCACACGCGCTCGCTGGGCGAGGCCCTGGCGCACTGGGACATCGCCCAGAGCAACGACGAAGCGGTGCAGACCTTCTACAAGGCCGCCCCCGGCGGCGTGCGCACCACCGAGGCCTTCAGCCAGTCGAAGCGCTGGAGCGAGCTTGACGCCGACCGCGAGAAGGGCGTGATCCGCTCCGCCGACAATGCCTTCACCAGGGACGGCGGCCTTGCCGTTCTCACCGGCAACATCGCGCTCGACGGCTGCATCGTGAAGACGGCCGGCGTGGATCAGTCGATCTGGAAGTTTTCCGGCCCCGCGGTGATCTGCGAGAGCCAGGACGAGGCGGTCGCGCGCATCCTCGGCAAGGGGATCAAGGAAGGCGACGTCGTGCTGATCCGCTACGAAGGGCCCAAGGGCGGGCCGGGCATGCAGGAAATGCTTTATCCGACGAGCTACCTCAAATCGATGGGGCTGGGCAAAGCCTGCGCACTGGTTACCGACGGGCGCTTCTCTGGCGGCACATCGGGCCTCTCCATCGGCCACTGCTCGCCCGAGGCGGCAGAAGGCGGCGCGATAGGCCTGGTCGAGAACGGCGACATCATCGACATCGACATCCCGAACCGCACGATCAACGTGCGCCTGTCGGCCGAGGAACTGGCCGCCCGCCGCGCGGCGATGGAGGCCAAGGGCGCCAAGGCCTGGAAGCCGGCCTTGCGCCAGCGCGAAGTCAGCGCCGCCCTGCGCGCCTACGCCGCGCTCACCACCAGCGCCGCGCGCGGCGCGGTGCGCGATGTCAGCCAGGTAGAGCGGGGTTAGGGGCGTGGCGCGGCACCTCCCGCTCCTCCTGCCTGTGATCCTGCTGGCCGCCTGTTCGGCCAAGAGCGGGGATGGGCAGGCGAGCCCCTCGGGCGAGGCCAGCGCCCCGGCCAGTGCTTCGACTGCCCCCGCCACGGTGTCCTGCGCGCTGAACGGGACGAGGGAATTCAAGGACGAGTGCCAGCTCGAGCGGTCGGCAGGCGAGGGCAGGTCTTACATCGTCCTGCGCCACCCGGATGGCGGCTTCCGCCGGATCGAGGAACTGGAAGCGGGCAAACGCTACAAGTCGCTCGACGGGGCCGACGAAGTGGTGGTGGAGGCGAACGAGGCCGATCTGGAACTGACCATCGGCGACGATCATTACCTGTTCCCCGGCCCCTCGCCGGCTCCCAATCCAAGCAATGCCCCGAAGAACTGACCAAATCCTGACCGTCGCCCAGATGCAGGCGGCGGAACTGGAAATCGACGCTAGCGTTGACGCACTCATGCAGATCGCCGGGCGCGGCGCGGCGGAATATGTCTGGCGCATGGCGGCGCACCGCAAGGTGACGGTGCTGTGTGGCCCCGGAAACAACGGCGGCGATGGCTATGTTATAGCCGAGGCGATCCGTGAGCGTGGTGGTTCGGTGACGGTCGTGGCCGGGGCAGAGCCCAGGACCGATGCCGCCAGGAACGCTCGATCGATGTTTCAGGGCGAAGTGCTCGGCCCCGAAGCGGATCCGGATGGCGATGTGCTGGTGGACTGCCTGTTCGGCAGCGGCCTTACCCGGCCCTTGTGGGGCGATCTGCTCGAATTGTTCTTGCGCCTGTCTGCCAATCATCGGCAACGCATCGCCATTGACCTGCCAAGCGGCGTCCATTCTGACAGCGGGGAACTACTCAACGAAGGCTTGCCCCAATTCGACCTGACAGTCGCCCTCGGAGCTTGGAAATTCGCCCATTTCTTGATGCCGGCATGCGCGACGATGGGCGCGCTCAAGCTGGTGGATATAGGGGCCGATCTGGTCGAGGGGGCGGCGCAGGCCATATCCCGGCCAAAGTTGCGGGCGCCTGCGGCCGATGCGCACAAGTACAGGCGTGGTTTGGTGGCGATCCTGGGGGGCAGCATGCCGGGTGCGGCCTTGCTGGCGGCGACCGCGGCGCAAGGTGGCGGAGCAGGCTACGTCAAGATGTTTGCCGAGGGCATTTCGCAGGCAAATCCCGATCTGGTCGTGTCGGGCGATTCCGTCAGTGTGGCGCTCAGCGACCGGCGCATCTCTGCATTGCTGGTCGGCCCTGGCCTAGGACGTGACGGCGCTGCGGAAAAGCTGCTGGCGCAGGCGCTCAAGGCCGATCTTCCCACTGTGCTCGACGCCGATGCGCTGACGATCCTGGAATCAGGGCTGGAATTGTTAGAGCATTCGGCCGGACGAATTCTCACGCCCCACGAGGGCGAGATGCGGGCTTTGGAACGCAATTTTTTTGGACTGGCCGGCACAGGCAGCAAGGTGGAGCGAACGCTTGAGCTCGCTGGCCAGTGCGGATCAGTTGTGGTGTTCAAAGGTCCCGATACCGTCATTGCTTGTGGCGACGGCAGGATCGCGCTGGCCCCGCGCGCTTCGAGTTGGCTCTCGGTTGCGGGCACTGGTGATGTCCTCGCAGGCATTATCGCCAGCAGGCTTGCCACCGGTGCCGATGCCTTCGATGCCGCCTGCCAGGGCGTCTGGCTGCATTCCGAGGCCGCGCGGCTGGCTGGTCCCGCTTTCACCGCCGGAGCCTTAGCAAGGGCCATTCCCGAGGCGCTGGCGGCCTGCCTGTGAGCCAGCCGGAAGAAATCATCCGCATCGCCGCCAAGGGCGACGGCCTGACTGCCTCCGGGCGCTATGCCTGGGGCGCGGCGCCGGGTGATCTGTTGCTTGAGGATGGAACGATCGAGCCCGGGCCGCACCATGTCACCCCGCCATGCGCGCACTTCGGGCGCTGCGGCGGGTGCCAGTTGCAGCAACTGGATGAGGAAAGCCTCGGCCACTTCGTCACGGCGCGAGTGGCCAACGCATCGGTTTCGCAGGAACTGGGCGCGGAGCTGATCACGCCCGCTCACCTCTCGCCTCCCGCCAGCCGCCGCCGGGCGTCGCTGCGCGCGGAAAGCTCGCAAGGCCGGGTGGTGATCGGCTTTCGCGAGGCCAAATCGAACCGCTTGGTCGAACTGAAGCAATGCCCGGTGCTGCTGCCTGAACTGGTCGCCATCCTTGGGCCCTTGCGCAAGCTGCTGATACGAGTGGGGCAGGGCAAGGGCGCCGGCAAGGGGAAGCATGTCCATGCCAGGCTGGCCGCCGATATCGAGCTGACCAAGGTCGACCAGGGGCTGGACCTGGGGATCAAGGGGCTTTCCGTCGAAGGCCTTGCCGCGACCGAAATGCTGCTCGATTTCGCCCGTGAGCATGGGCTGGCGAGGCTGACGATGGACGCCGGCTATGGCGCGGAGACGGTGTGGGAGCCGGAGCCGGTCACTGTCACCCTCGGCACGGTCCAGGTTCCGTTTCCTCCCGGCTCATTCCTGCAGGCGACGCTCGACGGAGAGCAGGCGCTGGTCGAGGCGGCAAGGGAGTGGCTGGGCGGCGCGCCGGCGGTGGCCGACCTGTTTGCCGGGCTGGGCACCTTCGCCTTCGCCCTGGCCGGGCCTTCGACCAAGGTGCTGGCGGTGGAGGCCGCGCGCGATGCGCATCTGGCCTGCAAGGCGGCAGCGGGGAGGGCGCAATTGCCGGTCCATGCCATGCACCGCGACCTGTTCCGCAACCCGTTGCAGCCTGACGAACTCAACCGTTTCGCCGCCGTGCTGCTGGATCCGCCCCGCGCCGGCGCGCGCGAGCAGGTGCAGCGGATTGCTGAGAGCACGGTGGCGCGCGTGGTCTATATCAGCTGCAACCCCTCAAGCTGGGCGCGCGATGCGGCCATGCTGTGCGAGGCGGGATATCGGCTGGCGGAACTGCGCCCGGTCGGACAGTTCCGCTGGTCGACCCACGTGGAGCTGGCGAGCCTGTTCGTCCGCTGATCCTCCTCCGAAGGGGGAGGGGGACCATGCGAAGCATGGTGGAGGGGCACAAGCAGGATGGCCTGACGCTGCCAGGTAGTGCGATCCCGAGGGTGCCCCTCCACCCCCGCTTCGCGGCGGTCCCCCTCCCCTGCAGGGAAGATCAGAACACGATCGTCGCCGCGCGCCCGATCAGCGCCATCAGGCAGAACGAGGACAGGGCAAACACAGCAAAGCGCAGCGGCACCTTGTTGATCGTCGCCTGGATCACCGAGTGCACTACCCTGAGCGCCACATAGGCCCAGGCGACCTTGGTCTCCCAGCCGCCGCCGTTGCCGGTCAGCACCAGCAACAGGCAGACCGCATAGAACAGCGTCGGCGCTTCGTGCAGGTGGTTGTAGTTGTGTGCCTTCCACTGCACCTGCGGCGGCAGCACATTATCCAGCGACTTGGCCGGATCGCGCACCAGGTCGTCCGGATTGACTCCGGACTTGCCCAGCGCGGGAATGCGGGTGGCGTACATCCAAAGCCACATGACCATGGTCCACGCCATCAGCGCGACCATGGGTTGGAAGATCGGGTTGGTGAACATGGCAATGCTCCCGGGGTTAAGCCGGCGCTAACCTCCCCGGAAGAACCGGATTGTCAAATGCCTAATCCTCGCCGCCGATGATGGCGGCAAACGAGGCTGCATCGATGTTTCCGCCGCTGAGCATGATGACCGTTCCTTCGTCGACCGCGACCTTGCCCGACAAGGCCGCCGCAAGGCCAGCAGCGGCGCCGGGCTCCACCACCAGCCTGAGCTTCGAATAGGCGAAGCGCAGGGCATTGCGCACTTCGGCATCGGTGATGGTCACGCCGGGGTCCGCACGATTTCTCAGCACGCCAAGGTTCACTTCCTGCGCGCCGGGTGCCAACAGGCAATCGCAGATCGTGGCGGGCGCATCGGGGCCGGCGGCGAGCAGCCGGCCTTCGGTCATGCTCCTGCCGATCAAGTCCCAGCCGACCGGTTCGACCGGGACGATCGCCGCCTCGGGGCAGGCCAGCGCCAGACCGGCGGAAAGGCCACCCCCGCCGCAGGGGACGATGAACCGGCTGGGGCCTGCCCGCCCGCGCTCGGCAAGCTGCGCCTGCGCCTCGATCCCCGCGCTACCTTGCCCCTCGATCACCCAAGGGTCGGCGAAGGCGTGGACCAGCGTGGCGCCGGTCCGCTCGACGATTTCGCGGGCGATGGCGTCGCGATCGCCGCTGCGCCTCTCATAGGAAACCACCTGGGCGCCCATCGCCAGCACATTGTCTAGCTTAACCTGCGGCGCGTCGCTGGGCATGACGATGGTCGCCGCGATGCCCAGCCTTCTGGCTGCCCAGGCCACGCCCTGGGCATGGTTGCCGCTGGACACGCCCACCACGCCGCGGGGGCGGTCTGCCTCGGCGATTTCGGTGATGCGGTTCCAGGCGCCGCGAATCTTGAAGGCGCCGATGGGCTGGACACTTTCGACTTTCACCCAGCAATCCACCTCTCCGATGGTGACCGGCAAAAGGGGCGTCATCGGCAGGATTTCGGCAATCTTGCCGGCGGCGCGCAGAACGCCTTCGTGGGTCGGTTCGCGTAGATGTTGTCCTGTCATGCGGCAGGTCTATATGCGCAGCCTCGCTTCGGCAAAGGAGATGTGAGTTGGGCAAGGTTCTGGTGATCGGCGCGGGCGGCGTCGGCTCGGTCGCAGTGCACAAGATGGCGATGAATCCACAGATCTTCGAGCACATCAGCCTCGCTAGCAGGACCAAGTCGAAGTGCGACGCCATCGCCGAATCGGTCAGGCAGCGCACCGACGAGATCGTCGATGCCTATGCCATCGATGCCGAGGACATTCCCGAGCTGGTCAAGCTGATCGAGCGAATCGGGCCGGACCTCGTGGTCAATCTCGCGCTGCCCTACCAGGACCTGGCGATCATGGAGGCCTGCCTGCAGACGCGGGTGAACTACCTCGATACTGCCAATTACGAGCCGCGGCACGAAGCCAAGTTCGAATACAAGTGGCAGTGGGAGCTGCACGACCGCTTCCGCGAGCGGGGCGTGATGGCGCTCTTGGGATCGGGCTTCGATCCGGGCGTGACCAGCGTCTTCGCCATGGGGCTGAAGAAGCATAAGCAGCGCACCATCCGCCAGCTCGACATCCTCGATTGCAACGGCGGCGACCACGGCCAGGCCTTCGCCACCAATTTCAATCCCGAGATCAACATTCGCGAAGTGACCGCGCCTGCGCGGCACTGGGAACATGGCCAGTTCGTCGAAACCCCGGCCATGTCGAAGAAGGTCCAGTTCGACTTCGAGGGCGTCGGCCCCAAGAACATGTACATGATGTATCACGAGGAGCTGGAAAGCCTCGCGAAGTTCATTCCCGAGCTGGAGCGCGGGCGCTTCTGGATGACCTTTGGCGATGCCTATATCAATCACCTCACCGTGCTGCAGAACGTCGGCATGACCCGGATCGATCCGGTGATGTACGAGGGGCGCGAGATCGTGCCGCTGCAGTTCCTCAAGGCCGTGCTGCCCGAGCCGAGCTCGCTGGGGGCGACTACCAAGGGCAAGACCAACATCGGCGACATCGCCACCGGCGAGGCGCTGGACGGTTCTGGCGACAAGACCTTCTACATCTACAACATCTGCGACCACGAGGACGCCTATGCCGAAACCGGCAATCAGGCGATCAGCTACACCACCGGCGTTCCCGCGATGATCGGCGCGGCGCTGATGCTGCAGGGCAAGTGGGCGGGTGAAGGCGTGTTCAACATCGAGCAGCTCGATCCCGATCCGTTCATGGACATGCTGAACCGGCATGGCTTGCCCTGGCAGGTGAAGGAGCTGCCGGGGCCGGTGGAGTTTTGATGAACTGGGGCCTTTTCCTCCCAGTCGTCATGCTGGCGGGTTCGAACATCGTGATGAACGTGGC
>JAYRPK010000017.1:0-5764 GCA_041911195.1 Novosphingobium sp.
CGCAGTTGAGCTGGTTGAAGAACCAGCTGGCGCGCATGTAGGGCGCGACCGTGTCGAGCAGCTTCAGGTCCGCCGGCCCGCCTTCGCCGACCCGCACCGCCTGGATGCCCACTTCGTAGAGGTCCCTGGAAAGCTGGGTGAAAAGCCGGTCCGCGCCTGGGCCTTGCGGCATGGCGATGCGCAGCGGCACAGGCGCGCTCTTGCCCGCATTCCAGCGCTGGACCCGCGACTTGGCCAGGTCGCGCCGCCCGGCCGGGGTGAGCGTATCCCAGCGGCCGGCCGGTGCGAGCAGGTCGCCGCCGGCTTCGGCGGGGACGACCCGGGTCGCCGCCTGCCAGCCGCCGATGCCGATCGTCTCGTCCATGCTGTCGCGGTCGATCGCCATGGCCACGGCCTCGCGGTTGACCGGAGTGGACAGGAAACCCTTGGCATTGACCACAACGAAGCCGAACAGGCCCGAAACCGGATCGATCTTCAGCGCGCCGCGCGAAATGCCGGCGGCATCCACCAGCGGCAGATTGGCAAAGGTTCCGCCATTTACGATCGACACCTTGCCCTCGGCAAACAGGGCGACGGCCTGTTGCGCGGGCAAGGCCTGCAGCCGCAATTCGCGCGCCCTTGCGCTCCAGCCTTCGACTGCGGGCAATCCCTGCTTTTCCGGGGGAATGGGGCTGAGCACAGCCACTGCCTTGTCGCGCGTCAGGGCCATCGGGCCGGCGCCCTTGCCGCGGTGCATCAGGCCCAGTTCGGGTTGCGCCAGCAGGGTGAGGAAATCAGGCTGCGGCCGCGCCAGCCGCACTTCGACCACCCTTCCCGCCATGACACGAATTTCCGCGATCACCGAAAGATCGAGCGCCATCGGCGAGCCGCGCAGCGTGGCGATGGCATCGCGCAGCGCCTGCCGCCCGCTTTCCGCCGAGATCGGGCTGCCATCGGGCCAGGTGCCGTTGCGCAGGCGGAAGATGTAGCTGAGCCCGTCGTCGGTCACGATCCAGCGATCGGCCACTGCCGGGACCGCGCGGCCCTGTTCGTCGAGGCTGACCAGGCCTTCCGCGGTTGCGCCGCGGATCAGCCGGGCCGGCGGCGACAGCCTGCCGCCGGTTTCATAGGGTGAGGCCGGCTGGCCGATGGCGACCATTTCGACCGCTTCGTCGGAACGGTCCTTGCACGCGGCCGGCAAGAACCCGATCGAAAGAACCAGTGCCAGTCTGGCGATATGCTCGGCAAGGCGCATGGCCCAGGCTGATAGCCCAAGATTGCCGCGATCGGAAACCTTGGCTTGGTGTTGCGGATCAAACGTTCCGCAACAATCCACCCGGCGAATGGCCGCGGAGCGCATTGCGGATGTGGCTGGGCGTGGAATCGTCGCGGGAGACGGGCGCGCGCGCGAACTTGGGGTCGATTTCCTCGCAGAAGGCAACGCCGAAGCGGTTGTCCTGCACCCAGGCCACGGTGCCATCGACCCAGCCGATGTTGCGGATCTGGACACTGAGCGAGCCCCCGCGCGAGACGCGGACGCTGCCTTCGCCCATCATCCCGCCGGCAGACAGGTTGCGCACCTTGATACGATGCACCTCGTCGGCGCCTTGCAGGCGCATGTCGGCCAAGACGAACAGACTGTCGCGCGCGATATGCCTCTGTTCGGAATCGTCCATTTTCGTGCCCCGAAATCCGCAATTGAATTCATCTCGCCGGATCGCACGGACCGGCATCCTCGGCGGGTATCGGGCCAGGGCAAAGAAAGGCTTAACGCCCCGGCAACCTTGCGGGTCCCTGTGTCAAAATGGGGCGGGCGCGAGGTCTGGGCTTAACCGCCCGGATCAATCGTCGCGCGAAATCTTCTCGCGCCGCTCGTGCGCTTCCTGTGCCTCGACCGTCATGGTGGCGACCGGGCGGGCGATCAGCCGGCCGATGCCGATCGGCTCGCCGGTAACCTCGCAATAGCCGTATTCGCCTTCCTCGATCCGGCGCAGCGCGGAATCGATCTTGGCGATCAGCTTGCGCTGGCGGTCGCGGGTGCGCAGCTCGATGCCCCAGTCGGTCTCGCTCGAGGCGCGGTCGTTGAGGTCGGGCTCGCGGATCGGGCCATCCTGCAGCTGCTGCAGCGTTCCGGCCGATGCGTCGTGGATCAGCTTCTTCCATTCGAGCAGCAGGCGCCGGAAATAGTCCTGTTGCGCTTCGCCCATGTATTCCTGGCTGTCATCCGGGACAAAATCGCCGCCAAGGGCTTTCCTGGCCTTGGCCAGAACATCGATCTCGTCGGCTCGCGTCGTCGTGGGCATCAAATTCTCCGCTGCCTCCAGACCGGAACTTGCGCGTCCCGCGATTCCGGGCGTTCCCGGTAACCTTCGGCCAGCCAAGGCTGGCGCGCCTATAGGCAGGGCAGTGAATCCGCACAAGCGGCAAAGCAGGACGGCTGGAGATTTTTTCGCATCTACCCAAATTTTTACGAGTCGCGTTAACCACTTGTTGACCATATCTGGGCGAGCTTGCCTTTCGACGGCGGACAAAAGGGGCTTCGCCGGCACCAAACGGGGGTAAGCGACATGGGCAATGCCTGGATCGACGCAAGGGATTTGGCCGGGGCTACGCCGGTCTCGACCGACAATGAAGACATGCTGGTGGCATCGTGCCTGGCAGCGGCCGCGGATGGCGACATCGACGCCTATTTCGACCTGGGCGTTGCCTATTCCACCGGCAGCCACGGCGTCGATTGCGATCTCATCGAAGCGCACAAGTGGTTCAACCTTGCCGCGGTCGCCGGGCACGACGAAGCCCAGATGTGCCGTGCGGACATTTCCGACGAAATGACCATGCGCGAAATCGCCGAGGCTCAGCGCCGCGCGCGCGAATGGCTTTCGGCCACCACTCGCAAGGCGGCCTAATTCTCTCAAAAACGCTTTTGCAACGCCAGCCATTGCCCGGTAATTCGGCCACATGCCGGATCGGGCGAACAAGACGGCCTCTGACAAGGGGTGGCTGGAACGGCTGGCGGCTTCGCTCTTGGCGTTCGTTCGCTTTCCGATCGCTGAAAAACTGCTGTTGCCCCTGGCCTGGCTGCTGCTGGGCATGGCATCGATTGCCGTCACCCTGCTGCCATTCCGGCTGATTTCACCGCTGCTGGGCAAGCAGGTCAAGGCCAGCCATGTCCCTGTGGGGCTGGATCGAGCTCATGCCCGGCGCGCGCAATGGGTCAGGAACGCAATTAACCGCGCTGCCCGCCTGATGCCGCTGCGCTCCGATTGCCTGCCCTAGGCCTTTGCCGCCAGCCTGCTGTGCCGATTGCTGCGCATGCCGTCGTCCGCTCATATCGGCGTCAGGCACGATGGGTCCACCACCGGCATGGCCGCCCATGCCTGGGTGCTGGTGGGGGATTTCTGGGTTTCGGGCGGGCTGTCGATACCCGAATATGAATTGCTGACCAGTTTTCGCAGGCCCTAGAGCATCCTGCAGATATACTGCAGAACGGTCTAGCCGGCGTCGAAGTCGATCGGCAGGCGGAGCAGGTCCGTCATGCTCTCACTACTTCGGGCCGGAGATCGAACCTGTCCATGTACCAGCGGAACTGCTCTCGGATGGCGTCCTCGCCTATGCCGTAGTCGGCGGCGTCATAGCGGTGGGCGCCGTGGCTGCGCTCGGGCGCGGCGGAAAGGCGGGCGGACATGGCCGCTTCGACGTCCGGTGTCAGTTCCATGCCGATGAAGGGATAGATGCGCCGCACGGTCGCCATCGGGTCCGCGTGGAAATCGGCATGCATCACATCCAGCACCTGGCCGGGCCGCGCCTGCCGCATTGGCTCGGCAAGGCGCAGCGCCTGCGCCGCCCGCCCGGCCTCGCGCGGGCCCATCAGCCGGGCGCGCTGGTCCTTGCGGCCCTGTTCCATGAGATCGTGGCTGGCCATGACCAGTGAACAAAGCGAGGGCACCGCCTTGCCGGGATCGCGGTGGGTCTGGATCACCAGCGCATCGGGAAAGGTGTCGAACAGCACGTCGAGATGGGCCAGGTGCGGCGGGTGTTTGAGCAGCCAGCGCCGCTCCGGCTCATCCCCGCCGATCAGTCGTAGCACCTGCCGGAAATAGGCGTAAGCCGGCCCCACCTGCTGCGTAAGCCGCCAGGCCTCGTAGCTGCTGGCTGACCAGGCCGAGGACCAGACCAGCGAATTGAACGAGTGGAACAGCACCCCGCCGCATTCGTCCACTTCCGCTGCCGCCATGGCATGCGCGGCCTTGAGCTCCGGCGCCCCGGCAAAGCGCGCCGCCAGCAGGTCGAGCGTGCGCCGGTAGTGCGGATTGGCCTCCCATGTTGCGCGCGGCGGGCGGGGCATGGGGGCGACGGTGAGCCATGATTCCAGCCCCTGAAAGCGCGGATCGAGCGAGAGCAGCTTGTGCAGCGCCGTAGTGCCGGTGCGGTGGAGGCCGGTGATCACCACCGGGTGGCGGATCGGGGCCTCGGCCAGGTCCGGGCGGGCCTTCATCCCGGCCGTCGCAATGGCCCGGCTGGCCAGCACCGTCACCAGGCTGCCCCAGGCGATATTTCGACCGCGCGGGGAGAAGTGCGGATCATAGTCCATCGATTCGAGCAGGACGCTCAACCCCAGCCGATAGTCGCTAGCGCCGAAATCGTCCGAACCGGCTTCCCGCGCGGCCAGCTCGTGGAGCTGGTCGAAAGCGCCGGAAAACCGCTCCGGCGCCGCAAACCTCTCCTCGACGCCCAGCATCCTACCAGAGCCGCGTCTGCTGCAGCCACATGCGCCGCTCGCGCAGCGCCCGGTCGCGCTCCTCGGGTGTCACCACCGGCGTTTCGGGCGGCAGGTGCTTGCGCACTTCGGCGACGGACACTTTCTTCGAGCTGGGTAGCGTCGCCCCTTCGGAGCGGAACCAGCGGCCCTGGAACTGGCCCGAGGGATGCCCCACCGTATCCAGCCAGTTGGGCACGCCGGGATCCTGCTTCGAAATGACGAAGCGCACCACCCCGTCCGCGTCCACATGCCCTTGCGTATCATTGAGCGCGCTGTGGTTGTTGTGCCAGTCGGTCGTCTCGAACACTTCGTCGGTCAGCATGGCCGACCAGTATTCGCAGACCGGCGGCACTTTTGCCTCGACGATCAGCGCCTCGTCGTCGGTCAGTTCATAGGCGCATTCGAAATAGAACTGGCCTTCGAGGCCGACCACCTCGGTGGTGTCGTAGTAGGTCAGCTTGTCGTTGAGGAAGCCCGCCTGCCGCATCCGCTCGATGTGCGCCATTTCGACGCCGGCGTAGAAAGTCACCGCCTCGCCCAGCCAGTGGAGCTGGTCGGCGAGATATTCCGGGCTGGGGCGCGGGCGGCCACCCAGTGGAATGTCCAGCCGCTCGATCGAGACGGTGGGGACATCAAGGTTGGTCCAGTCGGCATTGACGCCGCGCAGCCACAGCTTGTTGGTATCCGGCCGCATCTGCCACCAGTCACCGGTGTAGCCTTCGGGCCGCGTCTGGCTGAGGATCACGTCGAACCAGCCCTCGGCATCGATGCTCAGCGCATTGAGATCGTGGTGGTCTAGCGAGGCACCCGGCTGTTCCTTGCCCACTTGTCCGCCCGGCTCGCAGGGGAAAGGCCCGCGCTGGGCGACGATGGCGATGCGCAGCGCGCCGCGCTTGCCGCGCAGGCGATAGGTACCCTCTGCGTCCACCTTGGCGAGGCGGTAGATGGTATCGGCATTGGGCTGGCCGAAGTTGAAGATGAAGCCGTTGCCCGGGCGGAAGAAGGGATAGTCCGGATCGCCCGCCA
>JAYRPK010000018.1:0-12709 GCA_041911195.1 Novosphingobium sp.
CGATGCGGCTCGCCTGCTCGATCTGCTCGACCTGGCTGTAGACCCCGTTGTCCGGCACGGCATAGTGAAAGGCGCTGCAGGCGTGGCCGCCCAGATAGATCGCCGGAAAGCCGACGAACTCGCAGATGCGGCCGGTGATGGCCGAATAGCTGTCGCCGCAGACGAAGTGCTCGCCCTTATCGATCAGCGCGCGCAGTATTGCTCCCTTGTCGGCCATCCTCTCAAACTCCCATCTTGATTACGCGGACAAGAGTTGCACGCGGGGCTTTGGCAGGCAAGGGTGCGCGAAACACAAGGAGAGGAATCGCCATGGCGGAATCGGGAAGGCTTGCAGGCAAGGTGGCGCTGGTCACCGGCGGGGCGCAGGGGATCGGCGAGGCCATCGCCCGCAAGCTTGGCGAGCACGGCGCCGTGGTCTGGATCGGCGATATCCAGCAGGAAGAGGGCGCCGCCCTGGCCGCGAGCATCGGCCAGTACTTCGTGCCACTGGACGTGACCGATCCGGCCTCGTGGGACGCGGGCCTGGCGAGGATCGGCGGCATCGACGTGCTGGTCAACAATGCCGGCGACGGTTGCGGCGGCGCGATCGAGACGACGCCGGTGGCCGATCACAAGCGGGTGATCGACCTCAACCTCAATGGCGTCTGGCTGGGCGTGCGTGCCTGCGTCCCTGCACTGGCTGCACGCGGCGGCGGCTCGATCGTCAACATCTCCTCGATCGATGGCCTTGCGGGCATTGCCCACCTGTCCAGCTATGTCGCCAGCAAATATGCCGTCACCGGCATGACCAAGGCCTTCGCGCTGGAACTGGGCGACCGGGGCATCCGGGTGAACTCGGTCCACCCCGGCATCGTCGATGCCACTCATAACCGTGGCATGCCCCCGGCCGCGATGGAGCGGCTCAACAAGGCCATCGCCCGCCAGCCGATCAAGCGCATGGCCAAGGTGGAAGAGATCGCCAACGCCGTGCTGTTCTTCGCCTCGGACGAAAGCTCCTATTGCACCGGATCGGAACTGCTGGTCGATGGCGGGCACCTGGCCGGACCATACCGCGACCCGGCGGGATTTTGATCCATTGCAAGGCCGGCGCCGGCTAAACTGGTCACTAATGCGGAATACTTGGACATTCGATCACCGGAGGTATTCCCCATGCCCGATCCCCAAGACGCCAGGACCAGACTCGAAACCGCGCTTGCGGAATTGCGACAACGGCTCGATCACCTGGACCAGGGCCTTTCCGAACCGCATGATCCCGACTCGGCCGAACGCGCCATCGAGATCGAGGACGATGCCTCGCTCGAAGCCCAGGCCGCGCTGGTGACTCGCGAAATCGGCTCGATCGAACGCGCGCTCGATCGTATCGCTCAAGGGACCTATGGCGACTGCGTGATTTGCGGAGCCGAGATCAATCCGCGCCGGCTGGAGGCGCGGCCCGAAGCCTCGCTCTGCATCGATTGCGCGCGAAAGGAAGGCTAGCCCTCCGCCCCCTCGGTTTGCCTGCCGTTCAGTTCCGCCCAGCTCACACCCACCTGCGCCGGGTCGAAGGGGATGACCGGCGGCGCATCGCCATAGGGATCGAGCGTGTGGATGAAGCGGTGGGTGCCGATCATGTGCCCGCAGGTGGAGCCCAGCTCGATGATTTCCGCCGTGGTGAAGTGTTCGACCAGCTTGCGGTAGGTCTCGTCGCCGATCCGGTGGTGATCGGTGGCGAGCAGCTCGAGGAATTCCAGCGCCAGCCGCTCGCGCTCCGACAAATCGCCGCGCAGCAGCGGATCGATCATGCAGGCGACCACATCCTCGGTCACGGCATCGACCTTGCGGGCGTTCATGCAGGGATCGCAGCCGCCCAGTTGCGCGCTCCTGATCCGCAGCATTTCCAGCAGCTTTCCGGGCAGGAGGTGGCGCGGATAGTTGTAATGGCGATCACCGTCGTCGGGCACGTGATCGTGCAGGGCATAGGCCAGGATCCGCGTCGCGGTCTTGTCCGCGGGAGAGCCGCCGTGCTCGATGCTATGCTCCATCCGCGCCCGTTCCTTTTCCGGCAGCGCCTCCCATGGCAGCGGTTCGATGCGGGGCATGGTTCGCCTCCTCCTATTGCGGCCAGTTGACCACCGAGGCGGCATTCGGGCCGCCCTGTCCGATGCTCTGCATCAGGAAGGTCGAAGTCCAGCCGCCATCGACGTGGAGGTTGTGGCCGGTGATGTAGCTGGCAAGGTCGGAGAGCAGGAACAGGATCGCCTTGGCCAGCTCGTCCGGCTGGGCTGCGCGGCCAAGCGGGATCTTCGCCTTCATCGCCGCGTTCATTGCCGCCTGCCCGGCTTCATTCAGTGTCAAGCGTGGTGTGGCGCAACTTCCCGGCATCGCCGCGTTGACCCGGATGCCATAGGGGCCCCATTCGTCGGCCATGGTGCGGATGAGATTGATCAGCCCAGCCTTGGCCGCGCCGTAGCCCGCATGGTTGGGCGCGGCGGTGAGCCCGCTGACCGAAGTCACTCCGCAGATCGCCCCTGGCTTGCCGTTCTTCAGCAGCGAGCGCCCCACCGCGCGGGCCGGCAGGAAAAACGACGTCAGGTTCATCAGGATCGATTCGTTGAACTTGTCGAGGCTCATGTCGATCACCTGGTCCCAGTAGCCCAGCCCGATCACCGTCGCCATGACGTCCACCGGCCCCAGCGCCGCCTCGGCCGCGGCCAGCGCCGCCTCGACGCTTTCCTCGCTGCGCACGTCGGCCTGCAGCGCGATTGCCTTGCCGCCCTGGGCATTGAGTTCGCCGGCAATCTTCTCCGCCCGCTCGCGCTCCAGATCGACCACCGCGACATGAGCGCCGACCTGGCTGAGGCGATAGCTGGTGCGCTCACCCATGCCGAAGCCGCCGCCCCAGACAATCGCGTGCTTTCCGGCAAGGCCGAACAGGTCATCACTCATGGCATCTCTCTCCTTTTTTCTGCGCTCGTTCTTGACCAAGACCGCGCCGAGGCCAAGAGGCATTTGCATGGGAGAAGCAAACAGCGCCGATTTGCCGGTACACCAGTACCCGCCCCCCGGGCGCCGCGCGCTGATCGCCAGCTCGACCATGCTGGCCGCGATCATGACGACGCTGGATGCGACCATCGCCAATGTCGCCTTGCCCCATATCCAGAGCACGCTTGCCGCCTCGCCCGAGCAGATCGTCTGGGTAGTGACCAGCTATGTCGTCGCCCAGGCCATCGCGACGCCGCTCGCGGGCTGGCTGGCGACGCGCTTCGGGCGGCGGCTGGTGATGGCCGGATCGATCGCCATGTTTACCCTGGCCTCGGCCGCCTGCGGCCTTGCCGCCACCCTGCCCGCGCTGGTCGTCTTCCGTTTCATCCAGGGCATTTTCGGGGCGGCTACCGTGCCGCTCAGCCAGGCGACCCTGCTCGATATCTATCCGGCCGAGGAATATGGCAAGGCCATGGCCCTGTTCGGCGTCGGCTCGATGCTGGGCGGCATGGCCGGGCCGTTGATCGGCGGCGCGCTCACCGAATACATGAGCTGGCGCTGGATTTTCCTGATCAACATTCCCGTCGGCGTGCTGGCGAGCACCGCGCTGTTCGTCTTCCAGCCCAATTCGCGGACGGACCGCGCCCCCTTCGACCTGTTCGGCTTTGCCGCTCTGTCGATCTCGCTGGCGAGCGTGCAATTGATGATCGACCGCGGTGCCATGCTGGACTGGTTTGATTCGACGGAAGTCTGCGCCGAAGCGCTGGTCGCCGCCGTCGCCTTCTATATCTTCGTCGTCCACATCGCCACGGCGCGCGATCCCTACATCAAGCCCGCTCTGTTCCGGAACCGCAACTTCGTCATCGGCGTCATTGTCGCGACCGGGCTGGGCGTTCTGGTCTTCGGCGCATTGCCAATCTTCGGCACCATGCTGCAGACCATGCTGGGCTACCCGGTGCTGCTCGCCGGCATGATGATGGCCCCGCGCAGCGCCGGGACCGCCGTCGCGATGTTCATCTCGGGCAGGCTGCTGGGCAAGGTCGATTCACGCCTGATCCTCATCACCGGCATCACCATCACGGCGGTCGCCTTCTGGCAGATGGCTGGCATGTCGCTGGAAACGCCGACCAGCCTGGTGCTGTCCTCAGGCTTCATCCTTGGCTTGGGGGCAGGCATGCTGTTCGTGCCCCTCTCGACCATGGCCTTCACCACCCTGCCTGCCTCGCTGCGTAACGAGGGGACGGCAATGGTGGCGCTGTTCCGCTTCATCGGCACCTCGGCGGGGATCACGCTGATGCAGGCGGAAATCCTGCGCAACACGGCGGCGGTGCAGACGCGGCTTTCGGAAGGCTTGCGCCCTGGCAATCCGGTGACCGACTTTGTCCTGCCCAATCTCGACTTCAGCCAGGTGGAATCCATTGGCCCGCTCTATCGCGAAATGACGCGGCAGGCGCTGATGGTCGGCTATGTCGATATCTACTGGGCGATGTACCTGCTCAGCGTCGCGCTGGTGCCGCTGGCATTCTTGATGAAACAGCCCAAGCGCGCCGTGCGAACCGACGCCCACGCTATCCCGGCGGATTGAGAGAGGAGAAACCGCATGCTGATCCGGTTTGGTGAGCGCCGCCTGCATTGCGACATTGTCGGCGACGAAGGCGCGCCCGTGGTCTGCATGGCGCATTGCCTGTCCTCCGACAGCACCGTTTGGGCGGAGCAGGTGCCGACGCTGCTGGCGGCGGGCTGGCGGGTACTGCGGGTGGACATGCGCGGGCACGGCGGCAGCGATCCCATGGGCGATGTGGCGACGATGGCGGAGTTGGCGCAGGACGTGGTCGCGGTGCTGGACTTCCTCGGCGTGGCCAGGGCGCACTTCGCCGGGGTTTCGATCGGCGGCATGATCGGCCAGCAACTGGCGCTGGACCACGCGGGCCGGTTTCATTCGATGCTGCTATCGGGCACGTCGCCCAAGGCTGTGCCCGGGCCGCCGGAGATGTGGCCCAATCGCTTCGCCCAGATCGCAGAGGCTGGCTCGGTGGAGCCCATCGCCGACGACGCCATGACGCGCTGGGTTACCGAGGAGTTCCGGCCCCGCCGCCCGAACCGCTGGCAACAGATCCGCGAAACCATCGCAGCAACCACTCCCGACGGCTACGTGGCAGGCGCCCGCGCCATCATCGACTTCGACGTACTCGATCGCCTGCCCCGGGTGCGCCTGCCGACGCTCGTCATCTGCGGCGACGACGACCGGGGTACGCCCGCCGAAGGCAACCGCAGGATCGCCGAACTGATTCCGGGCGCGCGATACGAGGAAATGCAGAACGCCCGCCACTTGCCGATGGTGGAATATCCCGAGGCCTATTCCCGGCTTCTCCTCGGCTGGCTCGAAGCGAGGAGATCGGCGGCGTGACCGCACTTGCCGGCAAGGTCGCGCTCATCACCGGCGCGGGCCGGGGGCTGGGCTTTGAAATCGCCACGGCCATGGCCAGGGCCGGAGCCGCCCTGGTGCTGGTCGAGCGCCACGCCGAACGTCTTGAGGCCAGCACCGCCAGCCTGCGCGAACTGGGCGCGAACGTGGCATCGATGGTCGGCGACGTGCGCGATCGCGAAGTTGCGCTGGCCGCAGCCGAGGGCGCGGTGCAGCGCTTTGGCCGGCTCGACGTGCTGGTCAACAACGCTCAGATCCTCACCCCGCCTCGGCCATTCATCGAGCAGGACGATGACTATTTCGACCGGGCGGTGCGGTCCGGGCTCTATGGCACGATCTACTTCATGCAGGCCTGCTACCCGGCGCTGAGCCAGCGCGGTGGGGCGGTCATCAACCTGGGCTCGGGCGCGGGAACCGCGGGCAACCCCGGCCAGGCCGCCTATGGCGCCGCCAAGGAAGCGATCCGCGGCCTGTCCCGCACCGTCGCGCGCGAATGGGGCAAGGACAATATCCGGGTGAATGTCATTTGCCCGACGGCCAACAGCCCCAGCTATCGCGAATGGTTCAAGGACAAGCCGGAACTGCTCGCCGCCAGTGTGTCGCACATGGCGCGGGGCCGTCCGGCGGAAGGCCACGAGATCGGCGATCTCGCGGTGTTTATTGCCAGTGACGCCTGCACCATTACTGGCCAGACGCTGCACATCGACGGTGGGCAGACCATGCCTTGAGCCAAAGCCCCATCCGGTTGCGGATAAGGCAACCGGGTGTGCAATGCATCGACTTGCCCTATATGGCAGTCGCAGCCATAGGCTGCCGACAGTTTCCTTCCTTGCCCGAAAGGCCCCGCGATGAAAGTGCGCGTTTCCGTCAGCCTCAAGCCCGGAGTGCTCGATCCGCAAGGCCGCGCCATCCAGCACTCGCTCGAAGGGCTGGGATTCAAGGGCGTGAAGGACGTGCGCGCCGGCAAGCTGATCGAACTCGAGGTCGACGAAAGCGTCACCGACGCGGCCATCGAGGACATGTGCAAGCAGTTGCTGGCCAACATGGTGATCGAGAACTTCCGGATCGAGCGAGTAGCGGCATGAGCAAGTTCCGCTCCGCCGTCATCACCTTCCCCGCGTCGAATTGCGACCGCGACATGGCCGTGGCGCTGGAGCAGGTCTGCGGCGGCGAAACCTTTCGCGTCTGGCACGGCGATGCCGATCTGCCCTCCGGCCTGGATTTCATCGCCCTGCCCGGCGGCTTTTCCTATGGCGACTACCTGCGCTGCGGCGCCATGGCAGCGCGCTCGCCGATCATGCGGGCAGTGATCGCCGCGGCCAATCGCGGCGTGCCGGTGCTGGGTGTGTGCAACGGCTTCCAGGTGCTGACCGAGAGCCAGTTGCTGCCCGGTGCCCTGCTGCGCAACGCCGGGCTGCGCTTCGTCTGCCGCGAAGTGGCGCTGACCGTGGAGAACTCACAGACGCTGTTCACTTCCGCCTATACCCAGGGGCAACGCATCCGCATCCCCGTCGCCCACCACGACGGCAACTATTTCGCCGACGATGAAACGCTCGACCGTCTGGAAGGCGAAGGCCGCGTGGCCTTCCGCTATGCCGAGGAAGTCAACGGATCGGCCCGTTCGATCGCCGGGGTGCTCAATCCGGCAGGAAACGTGCTGGGCATGATGCCCCATCCCGAACGCATGATCGAAGCGGCGCAGGGCGGCACCGACGGCAGGGCCCTGTTCGAAAGCGCGACAAGGGCTTTGATAGGCGCTTAGGCGACAATACCCCGCGCACGGTTGGCACGCTCGAACAGCATTTCCGCTTCGTCCGCCGGCATCGGGCAGCCAAAATGGTAGCCCTGGATCTTGCGGCAGCCCAGGCGGCGCACGATCGCCACTTCCTGCTCGGTCTCGACGCCCTCGGCCGTGGTCGACATCTCAAGGCTGTCGGCCATGGCGACGACGGCGCGGATGATGGCCAGGCTTTCCGGATTCTGCGCCGCCGCCCCCTGGACGAAGGTGCGGTCCACCTTGATCGTCGAGAAGCGCAGGTTGCGGATATAGGCGAGCGAGGAATAGCCGGTGCCGAAGTCGTCGAGCGCGACGCCGCAGCCCAGCGCCATCACCTGTTCCAGAGCCGCCCGGGCCTGGTTGGCGTCGCGCACGAAGATGCTTTCCGTCACTTCCAGCTCAAGCCGCTGAGGCGGCAGCCCGCTGACCGACAGCGCGCCGACGATGCTGGCGCCGAAGTTCGAATCGAGCAATTGCTCACCCGAGACGTTGACCGCCACCTTGACATTCCTTGGCCAGCGCATGGCCTCGCAACAGGCCTGGCGCAGTACCCATTCGCCGATCGGCACGATCAGCCGGGTATCTTCGGCCAGGGGAATGAACTTGGCCGGGCTGACGTTGCCATGGTCGTCGCTCTGCCAGCGGATCAACGCTTCGAAGCTGAGGATTTCCTCGGTATTGGCATCGACCACCGGCTGGTAGTGCAGCACGAATTCATTGCGTTCGAGCGCGCGGCGCAGCGAGAATTCCAGCTTGCGGCGTTCTTCGGCATGGGCATGCAGCGCCGGCTCGTAAGTGTGGTGGCAGCCGCCGCCGTCTTCCTTGGAGCGGTAAAGCGCAAGATCGGCGTTGCGCATCAGCGTTTCCACGGTGGAACCGTCGCGTGGGCCGATCGCCGAGCCGACGCTGGCGCCGACATAAAGGGTGTGGTGATCGACTTCGTAGGGCTGCGACAGCCGGTCGATCACCCTCTGCGCCACCCGCTCGATATGTTCGAAATTGGTCGCGTCGCGAATGACGATGGCGAATTCGTCGCCGCCCAGGCGGCCGCACAATTCGTTTTCGGTCAATTGCTCGCGCAAGCGCTCCGAAACCCGCGCCAGCAACTGGTCGCCGACCAGGTGGCCAAGGGTATCGTTGACTGCCTTGAACCGGTCGAGGTCGATCATCAGGAAGGCGCAGCGGGTGCGCCACTGCTCCGAATAGCGCATCGCCTCGCCCAATGCCTCGGTCAGCATGGTGCGGTTGGGCAGGCCGGTCAGCGCATCGTAGCGCGCCATGTGGGCGATCTTGTCGGAACTCTCGCGCTGTTCGGTGACGTCCGAACCAACGCCGCGGAATCCGTCGAACACGCCGTTTTCGTCGATCTTGGGCGTGCCGGAAAGCTCCCACCAGCGCTGCTGTCCTTTGATCGTAACCCGGACCAGCAAGGCGGAGAAGCTTTCACGCCGCTTCAGGCGCTCAGCCAGATCGTGCAGGCTGGAGGGGAACTGGCCAGTATCCCAGGCCGGCCCGGCAATTAGCTGGATCAGCGGCTTGCCGTCGATATCCGACGGATCCAGGCCAAGCGCATAGGCAAACCGCGGCGATACCGCGCGCACCCGGCGCGATGTGTCGATCTGCCAGAGCCAGTCGGCCTCGCCTTCCTCGAATTCGCGCAGCAGCAGCGAGACGACTTCGTCTTTTTCCGCCATTCCCGATTCGGCAATGCGGGCAGTCAGGTGATTGCGTGCGCCCTCGATCGTTCCTGCGCTGGCGATGGCGCAGAAAACGAAGCCGACAGCTACCATGGGCCAGACACCCGAAAGCGCGAAAGTAACTACCGCCGCTCCGCCGACGAGCCAGGTGAACAGCAGGGTGCCCAGGGGTGTAGAGGGCAGCGCAACCGCCTTTGCTGTTACCAGCATGGCGATAATCGCCCACAATTCGAGCCGCAACTCGGCACTGCCAAATCGGCTCGAAAGCGCAATCGGCACGACCCAGACCAGCGCGATCAGTGTGGACGCGAGGTTTTGCCCCTTCATTTCGTCGCGAGACATGCTGCGGCGATCGGCATCGGCGAAAGAACGGTCGCGATAGGCCGCGTGCATGACCGCCAGGCCCAGACCAATCAGCCAGGCAAGGGAAAACAGCCACCCGAGCGCGCCAAGCAGCAGAAATGCGCAAGCCAGCCCGGCTATGCCATGCAGCATGATCCGCAGTTTCGAAGCCCGGGCGAGATGCGAATACTGCAGCCCGCGCAAACGCCCCCAATCGCCGCCGCCCGATTCGGACAACCCGAGAATCGCCGACAGCGACAGGTTTTGCGGCAATGGCGTGGAAAGGGTCTCGGCGTGCTTCACCCGCCGACATTTAGTTTCGAGTGGTTATTACCCGGTAAAGCAATCGGCTCATTTCGTCGGATAAATCGTTCCGCCGCAAAGCCGGATCACTCCACGGTGACGGACTTGGCCAGGTTGCGCGGCTGATCGACATCGGTGCCCTTCACACAGGCCACGTGATAGGCCAGCAATTGCACCGGCACGGCATAGACCAGCGGCGCGATCAGCGAGTGGACGCGCGGCATCTCGATTGTCGCAAGGCAGCCCTCGCCCGCTTCTGCCAGCCCGGCCTTGTCGGAAATCAGCACGATCTTACCGCCCCGGGCGCGCACTTCCTGCATGTTGCTGACCGTCTTTTCAAACAGCGGGCCTGAGGGTGCCAGGACGATCACCGGCACCGCCTCGTCGATCAGGGCGATCGGCCCGTGCTTCATTTCGCCTGAGGCATAGCCCTCGGCATGGATATAGCTGATTTCCTTGAGCTTCAGCGCCCCTTCCAGCGCCAGCGGGTAGTCCGCGCCCCGGCCCAGATAGAGCACGTCGCGAGCCGGGGCGATGAGGTGCGCCATGGCTGCAATCTCGTCGTCGTGGTCCAGCGCGGCATTGAGCGCAGCGGGCGTTTCGAGCAGCTGCGCGACGACGTCGCACTCTTCGGCCCGGTCCATGCGCCCGCGCTTCACCGCCATATGCGCCGCCAGCGCCGCCAGCACTGCAAGCTGGCAGGTAAAGGCCTTGGTCGAAGCCACGCCGATTTCGGGCCCGGCATGAGTGGGCAGCAGCAGGTCCGCCTCGCGCGCCATCGAACTGGTGGGAACATTGACCACCGCTGCGATCGTCTGCCCCTGTTCGCGGCAATGGCGCAAGGCAGCGAGGGTATCGGCAGTTTCGCCCGATTGCGAAATAAACAGCGCGAGGCCGCCCGGCTCAAGAACCGGATCACGATAGCGGAACTCGCTGGCGACATCGATGTCGACCGGCAGCCGGGCGAACTGCTCCAGCCAGTATTTCGCCACCATACCGGCATAATAGCTGGTGCCGCAGGCGACGATGGTGACGCGGTTGATCGCGCCAAGGTCGAAATCGAATTGCGGCAGGGCGACCGACTGATCGACCTGGCGGATGTAGCTGCGTAGGGTCTGGGCGACCACGGTCGGCTGCTCGAAGATCTCCTTCTGCATGAAGTGGCGATAATTGCCCTTCTCGATCGCCGCCGCCGAAGCGCCGGAGGCAACCACCGCGCGCTTGGCGGGCCGGTTGTTGCGATCGAAGATCGCCGCGCCCTGCGGCGTAATGACAACCCAGTCGCCTTCCTCCAGATAGGAGATCTTCTGGGTCAAGGGCGCCAGCGCCAGCGCGTCGGAGCCAAGATAGGTCTCCCCCTCGCCGTAGCCCACCACGAGCGGCGAGCCGAGCCGCGCGCCGATCAGCATGCCGGGGTGCTGGCGGAAGGCAATGGCAAGGGCGAA
Source organism: Novosphingobium sp. (assembly GCA_041911195.1). Lineage (GTDB taxonomy): Bacteria > Pseudomonadota > Alphaproteobacteria > Sphingomonadales > Sphingomonadaceae > Novosphingobium. The sequence continues at coordinate 10,951 of JAYRPK010000018.1, forward strand.
TGCACCGCGCAATTGCGGCAGGGCGGCCTTGACGGCGTCCTCGGGCGACATGCCCGCCTCGACCGCTTCGGAGACCAGATGGGCGACCACTTCGGTATCGGTGTCGCTTTCAAACGCCCGCCCGCGCGCGGCCAGGCTTTCCTTGAGGTGGCGGAAGTTCTCGATGATGCCGTTGTGCACCAGCGCTACTTCGCCGGTCGCATGCGGATGGGCATTGGCCGCGGTTGGCGCGCCGTGGGTCGCCCAGCGGGTCTGGGCAATGCCGGTGGTGCCGGGCGCCGGATCGCGCGCCAGTTCCAGCACCAGGTTGTTGAGCTTGCCCGGCGCGCGGCGGCGGATCAGTTGGCCATCATGGATGGTGCAGACGCCGGCGCTGTCATAGCCACGATATTCCATGCGCCTGAGGCCATCGACCAGGCGATCCGCCACTTCTTCCTTGCCGGCAATGCCGATGATTCCGCACATGGACCTTGCGCTCTCGTTAGAAATTTACCTGCCCGACACCCGTCAACTAGCCGGACAGGCCTCGATTGTCGCGCCTATACAACGACATCATTAACCAGTGCTGTTGCGGGCAGGCCGGATGCCACCCGGCCGAACGTCAATCCCCATCCAGCAGATTGCCAAGCCCGCCCAGCAGCGAGCCCTCGCCACGGCTCTGGCCACCGCTCGCGCCCGATGCCGCCAGCATGCGCGAGGCAAGCCGCGAGAAGGGCAGCGACTGGATCCAGACATGCCCCGGCCCACGCAGCTTGGCGAAGAACACGCCCTCGCCGCCGAAGAACATGGTCTTGACGTTGCCCGCGCGCACCACGTCGAACTGGACCGAGGGAGTGAAGGCGGCGACGCAGCCGGTATCGATGTGCAGTTCCTCGCCGGCGGCCAGCTCGCGCTCGATCACCGTGCCGCCCATCTGGACGAAGACCATGCCGTCGCCTTCCAGCTTCTGCATGATGAAGCCCTCGCCGCCGAAAAGCCCGGGGAGGATCTTCTGTTGGAAGTGGATGCCGATCGAAACGCCCTTGGCGGCGGCCAGGAAGGCATCCTTCTGGCAGATCAGCGTGCCGCCCCGATCGCTCAGCTTGATCGGCAGGATCGCGCCCGGCACCGGCGCGGAAAAGGCGACCCGCGCCTTGCCCTGACCCTGGTGGGTGAAGACGGTGGTGAACAGGCTCTCGCCGGTGACGAGCCGCTTGCCCGCGCCCAAGAGCTTGCCCATGAACCCGCCGCCGCTATCGCCGCTGCCATCGCCGAACACCGTGCTCATCTCGATGCTGGCATCCTTCCAGACCATGGCGCCGGCCTCGGCCACGGCGCTTTCGCCCGGATCGAGCTCGATCTCGACGAATTGGAGTTCCTGGCCCTTGATCTCGAAATCTACGACGTCTGCGCTCATGTTAAATTCCCTTCCCGGAAAAGTTGGCAGCGCGGACTTTTCGGCCGCCTTGTTGAACACTTTGTGAACCAGCCAGCTGAAAAGGCTGCCTATTCCAGTTGCTCCTGTCAGCCGATGGGTAGAACTACCCCTTCTTCCCTTCCGCCTTCTTCTTTTTCATCGCATCGTGAAACCGGTCGGCCCAGCCGGGTTTGATCAGCTGCTCGGCGCGCACCAGCCGCAGTTCGCCATCGGCCACGTCGCGCGAAACCGCACTGCCCGCGCCGACAATGGCGTCCGCTCCGATCTTCACCGGCGCGATCAGCGAGCTGTTCGAACCGATGAAGGCGCGTTCGCCGATCACCGTCTTGTACTTGAAGTAGC
>JAYRPK010000019.1:0-2326 GCA_041911195.1 Novosphingobium sp.
CGCGACGCTCTATGTCACGCTCGAGCCCTGCGCCCACCAAAGCGCGCGCGGGCCGGCCTGCGCCGATCTGGTGGCGGGCTCGGGCCTGGCAAGCGTCGTCATGGGTTGCGAGGACCCCGATGCGCGCACCGCCGGACAGGGCATGGACCGCATCCGCCAGGCCGGAATGGCGGCGCAGCTGCTCCCCTCGCGCGAGGCCGAGGCGAGCCTTGCCGGCTATCTCTCGCTGCGCCGCAGGGGGCGGCCGCAGGTCACGCTCAAGCTGGCACTGTCGCGCGACGGCTGCCTTGCCCGGCCGCCGGGCGAGAGCCAGTGGATCACCGGCGAGGCAGCGCGGGCGCATTGCCACGCTTTGCGGGCCAAGAGCGACGCGATCCTGGTCGGCGGCGGCACCCTACGCCATGATGCGCCCCGCCTGGACGTGCGCCTGCAGGGGCTGGAGGACCGCAGCCCGGAGCGCTGGCTGCTGACGCGCGGCGAAGCGCCGCAAGGCTGGCGCGCGCTGGCCGCGCCGGAAGCTGTGCACGACATGGCCGACGTCCAATACCTGTTCATCGAAGGCGGGGCCGAAACGGCGCGGGCTTTCCTTGGGGCCGGGCTGGTGGACAGCCTGATCATCTATCGCGCGCCATTCGAGATCGGCCCCGGCGTGCCCGCCCTGCCGGAATTCGCGCTTTCGTCGCTTGCGGCCAATCCGGCGTGGCGGCTGGTCGACAGCCGTCCGCTTGGCAACGACACGCTGGAAGTCTACGAACCGGTTCCATGTTCACCGGAATAGTAACCGCCCTCGGCAAGATCCGCTCCGCAGAATCGCGCGGCGACCTGCATGCCGTCATCACCTGCCCCTGGGACCCGGCGCAGATCGCCATCGGCGCCTCTATCGCCTGTTCGGGCGTCTGCCTGACAGTAGTGGATCGCGGCGGCGAGGCGGGGGACTGCTGGTTCGCCGTCGACATTTCCGGCGAAACCGTCTCGCGCTCGGTGCCGGGGCGCTGGGCGGTGGGAACCTCGCTCAACCTCGAACCGGCGCTGAAGCTGGGCGACGAGCTGGGCGGTCATATCGTCACCGGCCACGTCGATGGCGTCGGCACCATTGTCGGGGTCTGCCCGGAAGGCGAATCGCGTCGCATCGGCATTGCCACGCCGAAGGAACTGGCGCCCTATCTCGCCCCCAAGGGCTCGATCACCATGGACGGCGTCTCGCTGACGGTGAACGAAGTCGCCGACCAGCCGGACGGCACCTGCCACTTCTCGGTCAACGTGATCCCCCACACCGCCGAAGTGACGACGCTGGGAGGGCTGAAGCCGGGCGACTCGGTGAACCTAGAGATCGATGTGCTGGCGAGGTACCTGCAACGGATGCAGAGCTTGCGGGGGTAGGTCGAGCCTTCCGGCGCTCTTGCCTTAGCGATGGGCCCGGCATTGCAAAGTTGTTTGGCTATGGCCCCCTCGAGGTGGAGGCGGTTTATGGTCAACCACCCAACCACCTTCATCGCCAGACGATCTAAACATTGCGCTGCATGCCACCGTGTCAGGCGCGACCTTGCCATCAACCAATTTCGGCCCACCATCTCGCATCAGCGTGAATTCACAACGTAGCTTTGCTGAGCGGCTGCGGCATTTCAAATCCAGCAGGTGCAAATCTCGCTGGGCAGGCTCCTCACTTGCTGCGTCATACCATAGAGCGGCCGTTGAGCTGTAATTTCCGATGAACGAATTGACGAACAGGTCATGCCAAATCGCAGCACGGACCTGGTTGGCCACCGGCTCCGGTGGCACGGCATAGCCAGCTGCCGCAAAAATCAAAGCCCCCAGCAACATAGTCAGAGGCTACATCAGTCGCACCCACTTTGCACTAGTGCGCCCTAACCCGACCGCGTTCATGCTGAACTTCGCAATCGGGCCGGCGGTAGCCCGTTAAGCTCAGGCCGAAACGTCCTTCAACGCCTCGATGAACTTGCCGATGTTGGCTGAAGTCAGCCCGGCGATGTTGATGCGGCCCGAGCCGGCGAAATAGATTCCGTGGCGCTCGCGCATGGCTGCGATCTGGTCCTGCGTGAACGGCAGCACCGAGAACAGGCCGTTCTGCCTGCCGACCGGTTCAAGGTCGAAATCACCAACCGTGCCCGCCGCCGCGAGCTGGTCGCGCACCTGGCGCATGCGGCTACGCATGGTGTCGAGCTCGTCGAGCCACTGCTTTGTCAGCTCCGCATCCTCCAGGATGATCCGCACCGCCGCGGCGCCGTGATCGGGCGGCTGCGACCAGTTGGCGCGGGCCAGAGCATAGAGGTTGGAGATCGGCAGCGGCAATTGGCCGGGCTCCGCC
>JAYRPK010000020.1:0-9462 GCA_041911195.1 Novosphingobium sp.
CGAGCGCCGCTTCGGCGCTGGGATAAAGCTTGTTCAACAGATGCCTCCTCCGGGAGAATGCAGCCGGTTAGCTCATGCGCGCGGCCGCGGCAATTGCGCGAAACTGTCCGCCGGTTGCGCGCAATGCAACCGCTCTAGATGCCCTCGACGATAAACGCCTTCCAGTCGGCGCAGCGCAGCCGGTGGGGCAGGGCCGCCTGATATTGCGGGCTCTCGTACCACGCGCGCGCCTGCTCGGCGCTGTCGAACCGGAGCATCACCATGCCGTCCGGCGCATCGCCCTCCAGCACCTGGGTCGCGCCGTACATCACCAGCAGTTCGAGCGGCACGGTCGACGGATTTTCCGCGTTCATCGAGACATACTGGTTGTAGGCCTCCTGGTCCTTGATCGGGCCCTGGCGCGTGACGATGAGATAGGCTGGCATTGCGTCGTTCCTTTCCTGGCCATTCGAGAATTGGCATCGCTCGGCTTTGAGCGCAATGTGGCAGGAACGCCGGCCAATGCCAGCAAGAGGGAGAGATCATGATCGAAGCGAACAAGGCCACCGCCCTCAAATTCCTCGAGACCATGGGCTCCAACGATCCCGAAGGCGCAGCCTCGTGCTTCGCGCCGGGCGGCTGCGCCGTCACCATGGGCACCGGCAACTTTTCCGGCAGGCGCGACGCTGCGACCGTGACCGGCGCGATCGAGGCGTTCAAGACGCTGATGCCATCGGGCCTGCGCTTCACCGTCAAGACCGTCACCGCCGAGGGTGACACAGTGGTGATCGAGGCCGAGGGCAATGCCGAGACCCATGCGGGCACGCGCTATGCCAACAACTACGTCTTCGTCTTCGCGATGGAAGGTGGCAAGATCAAGGAAGTGCGCGAGTACTTCTGCACCCGCTATGCCGACGAAGTGCTCTGGCCGATCGCCAACCAGGTGGAAGCGCTGGCCAGCGGCTGAGCGCACTTTCGTTTTTCGAGCGGAATTTCGATTTCGCTCTATCGGCTTGACCTTGGGTCCGCGCAGGGGCTTTCTGCGGCGCGGATCTCCAATTTCTGCGCCATGCAGGCTGACTGCCTGCCGCCGAAATAGGTCGCGATGGGTTTGAGCCCCAACTGAAGGACGAAAATGGCCACGCAGACACGGCCCGCCTGGGCGCCCGAGCATGTTCCCGACGAGCTGTTGTGGGACAATTCGCTCTGCGAATTCAATTCGGAGCTCGACGACCCTTTCATGGCCGCCAGCCGCCTGCTCGGCGGCCCGCCATTGATCTTCGCACGCAGTGGCACGCACGGCCGTCCAGGCTGGGTGATCGCCCGCCATGCCTTGCTCAAGGAAGCCTTCATCGACTGGGAAACCTTCAGCAGCGAGGCCCGGAACGAACTCGCGAATGCAACCGGTGCTGACGAGTGGAAGCTCAATCCGGTCCGCATCGATCCGCCGATGCATACCGTCTATCGCAAGGTGCTGTTCCCCTTCTTCACACCCAAGGCCGTGGCCCACATGGAAGAAGGCGTGCGCCAGACCTGCGCTGACCTGATGTCCGAGTTCGAGGACAAGGACGGCTGTGATTTCGTCAAGGACTTCGCCATCCCCTATCCGAGCTGCATCTTCCTGCGGCTCATGGGCATGCCCGAGGACATGCTGCTGCAATTCTTCCAGTGGGAGCAGGACCTGCTGCGCGGCACCAGCATGGAAGCCCGGGTCGAGACCGGACAGAAAGTGCTGGGATACCTCAAGTACCACCTCGACCAGCAGCGGATAAAGCCGGCCACGCCGCTGATGGACAGCATCGTCAATGCGCGGATCCTCGATGGGCGGCCGCTCACCGACAATGAGATCCTCGGCATGTTCTACACCTTCTACGTCGGCGGGCTGGATACGGTCTATGCGACGATCAGCTGGTCGATGCGCTACATCGCGACCCATCCCGAATTCCAGCAATTCCTGCGCGACAACCCGGACAAGCTCAACAAGGCGGTCGACGAGTTGCTGCGGATGTTCAGCGTGGTGTCGACCGAGCGCGAAGTCGCGCGGGACGTGACCTGGCATGGCGTGGAGATGAAGAAAGGCGACTATGTCGTCATGCCGATTTTCATCGCCTGCCGCGATCCGGAAGCCTATCCCGATCCGCATGAAGTGCGCCTGGACCGCGACGAGCAGCCGCTTGCCTTCGCCAGCGGCCCGCACCTGTGCCTGGGCATGCATCTCGCCCGGCGCGAGATCAGGATCGCGTTGCAAATGTTCCTCGACAAGTTCGACGAAATCCGCATCCCCGAAGGCGCACATTACGAATACCACGCCGGGCCGACATTCAATGTCGACAGCCTTCCGCTCGAATGGACCAGGAAGGGCTGACCGGCTCTAGAGGAGTGAAAATGGCCACGCAGACACGGCCCGCCTGGGCGCCCGCGCATGTTCCCGACGAGCTGTTGTGGGACAATTCGCTCTACGAATTCAATTCGGAGCTCGACGACCCCTTCATGGCCGCCAGCCGCCTGCTCGACGGGCCGCCGATGTTCTGGGCGCGGTCCGCGGGGCAAAACATGCCCGGCTGGGTGATCGCCCGCCATGCCCTGCTCAAGGAAGCCTTCATCGAGTGGGAGACCTTTTCCAGCGACAACGCCTCTGCCGCCATGCTCAGGGCGGCGCTTGGGGTCGACTGGAACCTCAACCCGGTGCGGGTCGATCCGCCGATGCACACCGAATACCGCAAGCTGCTGATCCATTTCTTCACGCCAAAGGCTGTGAGCCACATGGAAGCGGGCGTTCGCGAAACTTGCGACAAGCTGATCGCAAAGTTCGAGGACAAGGGCCATTGCGATTTCGTCCAGGATTTCGCGATCCCCTTTCCCAGCCACATCTTCCTCAGGCTGATGGGCATGCCGGAGAGCATGCTGCGCCAGTTCTTCGACTGGGAGCAGGGGCTGCTGCGCAGCAACAATCCGCAGGAGATGGTCGTCGCGGGCCGCGAAATCCTCGATTACCTCAAGTTCCACCTGGAAGAGCAGAAGAAGCGGCAGACCACGCCGCTGATGGAAAGCATCCTCAACGGGCGGATCCTCGATGGCCGCCCGCTCAACGACGGCGAGATGCTGGGCATGTTCTACACGTTCTATACGGGCGGGCTGGACACGGTTTACGGCACGCTCGGCTGGTCGATGCGCTACATCGCCACGCATCCCGAATTCCAGCAGATGCTGCGTGACCATCCGGAAAAGCTCAACAAGGCGGTCGACGAACTGCTGCGCATGTTCAGCGTGGTCATGACCGACCGCATGGTGACCAGGGACGTGACCTGGCACGGCGTCGAACTGAAGAAGGGCGATCCGGTCAACATGCCGATCTTCATCGCCTGTCGCGATCCGCAGGCCTATCCCGATCCGCACACGGCCGATCTCGAGCGCAAGGAGTCCATGCTTGCCTTCGCCAGCGGCCCGCACCTGTGCCTTGGCATGCACCTCGCCCGGCGCGAGATCAGGATCGCTCTGGAAAGCTTTCTCAGCCGCTTCGACAACATCCGCATGCCTGAAGGCGCGCAATACACCTGGCATGCAGGCTCGACCTTCAATGTCGACAGCCTGCCGCTGGAGTGGGACTAACCCATCTTTTCCGCCAGGATCGCGACCCATACCGCCAGTGTCGCGATCCCGCCGGCCAGCGACCATCTGACGGCGAGGCGCAAAAGGCGTGCCTGGGCGTCGATCGAGTGAACGAAGGCGGCGAACAGGTTCACCTTCAGCGCCTCGTCGCTGTCCAGCCCGTCACTGTCGAATTCCTCGCCCAGCATCAGCGCGCGCAGCGCGAAGAAGCAGGAGACGATCAGCGGGACCAGCGCGGCCATGCTGGCGAGAACCAGCACGGGATGCAGCTTCGCGTCGAGGCTTAGCGGAGCGCCCGGGCTGGCCGAGACCGGATGCGTGCCGATGGTGATCAGCAGCGCATTGAACGCCAGCATCGCGCCCAGTCGGACCGACAGGTCGAGATCGCGGTTCTCGAGAAATTCCAGGTCGGCGATGAAACCCGGATCGGGCGTCTCGCCGCGTATCGCCCGGAAGGCGCGCAGCCGGTTGCGGAAGGAAGTGTAGGCCATGCGCGGTGGCTAGCGCGAGGCGGCGCAGGCGTCAAAAGCTGGACAATGGCCGCGCCAGCGCCTTTACTCGCCGGCAAGGAAACAGGTGCGGGAGAGCGGGATGACCTTCGCGGGCGCGAATGCGCTGATTTTCGGCGGCGCACGCGGAATCGGCAGGGCCGTCGCCAGGGAATGGGCAAGGCGCGGCGCGCGGCTGGCCGTTGCCGACATTGCCGAGGCGGAAGCCGCCGAAACCGTCGCTGAGATACAAGCCGAGGGCGGCAAGGCGGTGGCGCTCAAGGCCAATGTCCTGTCCGAGGAATCGATTGCCGAAACTGCCGCCGCTGCCGAGAAGGCCCTGGGCGAGATCGACATCGTGATGAACAATGTCGGCTCCATGCTGAACGGCCACCCGGAGGATGTGCCTTTTTCCGAATACCACCGCATCATGGACATAAACTATTTCGCCGCCGTGCGCGGCTGCGCGCATTTCATGCCCAGGTTCCTGGCGCGAGGCGGCGGCCACATTGTCAACACGGCGAGCTTCGCCGGGCTCTATCCCTATGCCGCCAGCCGGGTGCCCTATGCGGCATCCAAGGCGGCGACCATTTCGCTGACCCAGAACCTGGCGATCTACCTGGAGCCCAAGGGCATCCGGGTCTCCTGCCTGATCCCCGGCCCGGTGGCGACGGCGATCACCGATTCGATGACCACCTGGACGCAGGACTGCCCGATGCGCGGGCCGGGCAAGGAAACCCGCCTGCTGATGCCCGAGGAACTGGCCACGGTGCTGTCCGATGGCATGGAAGGCGGGCGGATCCTGATCCCTTCCGATCCCGTCGCCTTCGACATTCTCAAGCGTTGGGCGGAAAACCCGGACAATTTCATCCGCGACAAGATCGCCGAATTCGAAAGCGGCGACGCGGGGACCCCGGCGGTTCCCGAAGCCATGCTGGCAGCCATGAGGGGCGGGAAATGAATCCAATTCCAAATCCCCTGGGCATCGAACAGCTCACTCTCCTCGGCATGCCGCCGGTGGAGTACATCAAGCTTGCCGGCTCGCTGGGCTGCGCCGAGGTTTCGATCGGGCTCACGTCGCTGCCGCTCTCCATGTTCGGCCTGCCCGACGTACTCTGGCCGGACTGGTCCTTGCGCGACGATGCAGCGCTGCGGCGCGAGATGAAGGCGGCGATGGCCGACACCGGCGTGCGCATCGGCCTTGCCGAGGGCTTTCGCGCCAGTGCCCAGGAAGATCCCCGCGCCTGCGCCGGCGATCTCGACCGGATGGCGGAACTGGGCGCGGTCCGGGTCAATGCCATCTGCATGGAAGACGACATGGCCATGGCCAGGGACAAGCTCGGTGTGATTGCCGAAATGTCGGCGGCGCGCGGCATGGACTTCACCATTGAGTTCTTTCCCTCCGACGGGATCAACTGCCTTGAGCGGGTGCTCGACGTGGTCGGCCACATCGGCCACCTGCCCGGCGGCCGCCGCGCTCGGGTGCTGTTCGATACCATGCATTTCTTCCGCACAGGCGGCACGATGGAGCAGTTCAAGGCGCTCGATCCGGACCTGATCGGCTACTGCCAATTGGCGGACTCGGTGCTGGCCCCGCCGCACGACAACTATTTTATGGACGCCATGTTCGCCCGCGAAGTGCCGGGCACCGCGCAGTTGCCCTTAAGCCTCTTCGTCCATGCGCTGCCGGAGCATGTCACGGTCAGTGTCGAAGTGCCCAGGCTAGACGACCTGCGCAGCATGAAGCCGGAAGACCACGCCGCGCGCTGCATCGCGGCGGCGCAGGCGCTCTGGGATCGATAAGGACATAATTCGGAAGGGGAGAAGGAAATGTCGGGATTTGCTGCAAGCGGCGGTCAAACCGTCGAACTCAGGGGAATGCAAGGCTGGCGGCTTGCCGCACTGCTGATCTTCACGCAGATACCCGGCGTCCTTTGTTATACCATCGCCTTGCCGCTGCTTGCGGTCATGTCGGGCGAACTGGCGCACGATGCATCGAGCGAATACCTGGTCAAGATGATCATGGGCATCGTCGGGCCCGCCATGGCGGTGGGCTCGCTGGTCGCCGGGTTGCTCGCCGACCGGATGGACCGGCGGCTGCTGACGCTCGGGGTGAGTGGCCTTTACCTGGTTTCGGGCATCGTCCCGGTGTTCGTTTCCAGCCTCGATGCGATCGTCGCCAGCCGGGCGCTGCTCGGCTTTGCCGGCGGCGCGCTGATGGCGACGGGCTATACCATGGCGGGTGACTATCTGCCCGAAGACCGCCGCGCCAAGACCATCGGCGTGATGAACGCGGCCGGCCTGGTGGCCTCGCTCGCCAGCATGTGGCTGTCCGGCCAGGTCGCCCAGTTCGGCTGGCGGGCGGCATTCCTACTTTACCTTTGCGTGATGCCGCTGGTCCTGCTTGCCTTGCCGAGCGCGCTGCCCGCTCCCGCCAAGTCCGCCGGGTCAGAGGCCGGGGGGAGCGCCCAGTCCTGGTATAGCGGCATGCCCTGGGGCCTGCTGCTGATCGCGCTGGGCACCGGCGTGATTCTCGCGGTGCCGGGGATCTATGCAAGCTTCCATCTGGCCTCGATCGGCCTCGGCAAGCCCGGCACGGTCGCCATGGTCATGATGCTGAACTCGGCTTCGGCCGCCGTGGCTTCGGCGCTGTTCGGCAAGGCGCTGGAAAAGGCCTCGCAGCGCGTGGTCTTCACCGGCGCCTTTGGGCTGATGGCCTTCGGCCTGTTCATCTATGCCTTCGCGGTGGACCTCGTGCTGGTGCTCCCGGCCATGGTGCTGATGGGGGCGACCCTGGGCATCCTCGCGCCCGGCATGCCGGCGCTGGCGGTGGAACGCGCGGCGGAGGGTAATCGCGGCAAGGTGGTCGGCATGGTTCAGGCGGTCGGCGCGGTGGCCTCGATCATCGGCCTGTCGCTGCTCGAGCCACTGATGCCCAGCTACGGCACCAGGGGGGTGCTGCTCGCGGTCGCCGCGGTGTCGGCGGTGCTGGTGCTGCCGTTCCTGCTGCAGCGCCGCGCGCGTTAGACCTTCAAACGCTTCGGGGGAGCGGATCGCTCCGCTCCCCCGTTCGTAGACCGTTGGAAGTCGGCTCAGGCCGGCTTGATCCGCGCGGCCCGCCGCGGGGCGTTGCCGTAGTCGAGCGTGCCGAACATCCAGTCGTAGAGCAGCGAGATCGTCGCATAGTTGCCGCCGGTGAAGCGGGCGTGGTGGTTGTGGTGCATCACCGACATGGTGTTGAGGTACTTGAAGGGGAAGCGGTCCTGCGTCCACAGGTCGTGGTTGTGCAGGTTGATCTGCGAGAAGGCGACCCAGGTGATGACGATGGTGACCACGTGGAACTGGCCCATGGCGAGGGAGAGGAAGAAGATGCAGGCGGTGTAGAGTCCAAGCCCGGCGGCGACTTCCAGCGGGTGGATGAAGCCTGAATCGTTGCGGCAGGGATTGTGCTGGCGGTGGTGCACGGCATGCACCCAGATCAGTGGCCCGCCCATGAAGCCGCCGTCGTGGAACAGGAAGCGGTGCACCAGGTAATAGAAGAAGTCATAGACCATCAGGATGACGAAGCAGTCCAGCAGCACCTGCCACCAGGGCTGCGGATCCAGCGTCAGGGTGAACGGCAGGACCCCGGTGAAAATGGCCACCCAGAAGAACAGGCCCCACTTGCGGTTCCATCGCTGGTTCTCGGCATAGGCGGGCTTTTGCATCTTTTCGGCAAAGGCCGCCTTGTTGGCCGCAGCGGCCTCGCGGAATTGCGGGACCAGCATGGCGAGCGCCTTGCCGGCCAGCGATAGGGCCATGATGCCTCCCGCCGCATAGAGCGAGAGCTGCCAGTTGTAATTGGCGGCGATTTGGGCGGGTATCAGTTCGTTCATGTCTGTGGCCTCGTATCGAATGAGGGGGTGCCGCCCCTGCCGGACCAAGGCGCCTTAGCCATCGGTCCGGCACCGGGCATTGACATTGGTCAGGCCAGGACCACCGCGAAGGCCGCGACGTGGGCGGCAAAGGCAGCGAGAATGGCGAAACCGACGCGGTCGATCTGAAAATCGTAAGTCATGTCTTGTCTCCATGGCGTCGTCCGGTTGCGCCAGTAACCGGGGAACTTGCATTCCGCGGTGCAGCCGGCTCGATCGCCGAGCCGCAGATGGGCGCTGGCGGTTCGCGGAAAAGCGCAATTGCGTTACCGGGGGTTCGGGCGTACAAACGGCTCGGATTTCCGCCGTTTTGCCAATTCGCGTTTCGTAAACGGGCAAGGAGCGTTTCGTGAACTGGTTCCGCCGGGCCCTTCTGGAATCGTGGGCGATGCTGATGCTGACCGTTATCGTGGCCTTTCTCGGCCCGTTCGGTTCCTATCTCTCCGGCGATTTCCTCACGCGCGTCTATAGCTGGACCCTGATGCTGGCTGGGACTTACATCGTGGTCAGGCCGGTGATCATGCTGTGCCGCTGGATGGAGCAGAAGGCGCACCTGCCGCGCGGCTTCGTGGTCAATTCGGGGGCAATCGTCACGGCGTTTCCGCTGGCGCTGCTCTGGCGGTACAATGCCCCGGATGCGACCAGGCTGCTCGGCAGCCTGTCCGCGCTCGTTCCCTTCACGCTGCTGTGCTCGATCGCGGTGCTGGTGGTGATCTGGTGGGCGGAGCGGACCGATGCGCACCTGCGCTATTACTTTTCCGGCGACCGCATGGCTTTCCTGCCCGAGCCGATCGTTCCCGCGCAATATGCTCCGGCCGCGGCCCAGCCGGTCCAGCCCGTTCAGCAGGCCCTGCCGGGCGCGTCAGACGCGAGCCCGCGGCTGCGTGCGCGGCTGGGCAAGGGTTTCGACGGCCAGATCCTCGCGCTTGAAAGCGAGGATCATTACGTGCGCGTCCATGGTGCGCGGCAAAGCGAGCTGATCCTGCTGCGCTTGCGCGATGCCATTCAGGAAATGGATGGCGCTCCCGGCGCGCAGACCCACCGCAGCTGGTGGGTGGCGCAGGGTGCCGTTGCCGGGGTGGTCGTCAACGGGCGCAACCGGGAAATCCGGCTGGTCAACGGCATGCGCGTGCCGGTCGCCCGCGATTCCGTCTTCCGGCTGGAGCAGGCGGGCTTCCTGCCTGCGTCGCAGCCGGCCAGTTAATCACCCTGCGCTCTTGATCCGCGCTGCCTCGCGCGGCTTGTCGCCATAGTCCAGCGTGCCGAACATCCAGTCATAGAGCAGGGTGATCGTGGCATAGTTGCCGCCGGTGAAGCGCGCGTGGTGGTTGTGGTGCATCCAGGCCGCATGGTTCCAGTATTTGAACGGGAAGCGGTCATGCTCCCACAGGTCGTGGTTGTGCAGGTTGATGTGCTGGAAGGCGAGCCAGGTGAAGACGATCGTCGGCACCGGATACTTGCCTAGAACCGGC